>DASSAY010000147.1:0-2517 GCA_035699185.1 Balneolaceae bacterium
GCTGCGGCCATGCGTTATACAGAAGTTCGCATGCAGCGCATTGCTGAAGAGATGCTCTCCGATATCAACAAAGATACAGTTGATCTGCAATCAAACTTTGATGATACCCTGCAGGAGCCGACGGTTTTGCCGGGCATGCTGCCCAACATGCTGCTAAACGGGGCATCGGGTATTGCTGTGGGAATGGCTACCAACATGGCTCCCCATAACCTGACGGAAACCATTAACGGAATTGTTGCTTACATCAACAATCCCGACATTGAGTGCAAGGAGTTGATGGAGTATATCTCGGCTCCCGACTTCCCCACCGGCGGCATCATTTATGGATATGAAGGCGTAAAAGAAGCCTATGAAACGGGACGTGGTAAGATCACCCTGCGCGCACGTTGTTCAACTGAAGAACTTCGCGGGGGACGCGAGCAGATCGTTGTTACAGAAATTCCTTACCAGGTAAATAAGAAAACGCTTATCCAAAGAATCGCGAAACTGGTTCAGGATGAAAAAATAGATGACATTTCGGAAATCCGGGATGAATCGGATCGCGATGGAATGCGAATGGTTGTGATTCTTAAGCGCGGCGCAAACGCGGGCATCGTGCTCAACCAGTTGTACAAGTACACCCAGATGCAAACTACCTTCGGGGTTATCAGTTTGGCGCTGGTGAAGGGACGTCCCAAAGTGATGCCGCTCAAAGAGCTGATTTATCATTATGTAGAGCACCGGATTGAAATTATCATTCGCCGCACGCTTTATGATCTTGACCAGGCCGAAGCACGCGCCCACATCCTCGAAGGACTCAAAATTGCGCTTGATGATCTGGATGAAGTGATAAAAACGATCCGCGCGTCTAATAGCCCCCAGGAAGCTAATAAAGCATTACGGACGCAATTTGCGCTAACCGACCTTCAGGCCAAAGCCATCTTGGATATGCGCCTGCAAAAACTGACCGGGCTGGAGCGTGATAAAATTGATCTCGAATATGGCGAAATTGTCGATAAGATTGCAGACTTCCGCAGTATTCTTTCAGACCGTAGCCGTCAAACGAGCATCATTATTGAAGAGCTTGAAGAAATTAAAGGCCGTTATGGTGATGAGCGCCGCACGGAGGTCATTCACTCTGCAGAAGATTTCAGCGTGGAAGATATGATCGCCGATGAAGACGTTGTGGTAACTATTTCGAATAAGGGCTTCATCAAACGAATGCCGGTGAGCGGTTATCGACGCCAGAAACGCGGCGGCAAGGGCATGAAAGGAACCACCACTAAAGATGATGAATATGTAGAGCATCTGTTTGTGGCCACCAATCACAATTACATTCTGTTCTTTACTGAAAAAGGACAATGTTACTGGCTCAAGGTGTATGAAATTCCCGAAGGCTCGCGACTTTCCCGCGGCCGTGCGATTGTCAATCTTATTAATATTGAAAAGGATGATAATATCAAAACCTTTGTGCCGGTGAAAACGCTTGAAGATGAAGATTATATCAAAAATAATTACATCATCATGGCGACAAAGAAAGGCAAGGTGAAGAAAACTTCACTTGAAGCCTACAGTCGTCCGCGCCAAAACGGAATTATTGGGATCAACATCCGGAAAGGTGATTCACTGCTCGAAGCAGCGTTGACTAATGGTGAGAGCCACATCATTCTTGCCAGCAAAAAAGGACGTGCTATTCGATTCCATGAAGATGATGCTCGCGATATGGGCCGAAACACCTCAGGGGTGAACGGCATGGACATCAACAAAGATAATGAACTGGTTGATATGGTGGTCATCAGAAACGCGCATGAAGCCACCGTGCTCGCGATCTCCGAAAACGGTTACGGCAAACGCTCGTTGGTTGAAGATTATCGCGATCAAAGCCGCGGCGGTAAAGGGGTAATTACGCTGAAAGTCACCAAGAAGACTGGTAATTTGATTGCCTTAAAAGAAGTCTCGGATAAAGATGATTTAATGGTGATCACCGAAAGCGGTAAAGTGATTCGCATGAATTGCGGCAGCATCCGCACGATGGGACGAAATACGCAGGGTGTTCGCCTGATGCGTCTTGACGAAGACGGCAAAATCGCTGCCGTTACCCGGGTCGTCAACGAAGAAGAAGACGAGACGGTGTAAATTAATTAACTTTCAATTAAAGCCTGGCAGAGTTTTGAACTTTGTCAGGCTTTTTTATTTAAAAACGGTTCCTTCTGTTTTGGGGTTTTGCCAGGGGTGCGATCTAAAAGAAGTTAGTTCATGTTGTCTATCATCTCATGAAGTAAGTCTGATCTTTTCTCGATTAAAATTTGCGGGCTCACAATTTTTACTTTCTTAGGAAATTGCAACAACCATTTATTGATAAAATCAAGATTATCAAAGAAAAATATTATCCTAAATAAATTAGGATTAATTTTATTTTTACTAATTAATTTTGTTGGTAGATTTGCTTTGAAGCGCTTAAAAGCGTCCTTTTGTACATCGACCTCTATTTTATGAGAAGAAGCGTCAGAACGAAAAATAAGTTGCTCTGCATCGATC
>DASSAY010000148.1:0-4768 GCA_035699185.1 Balneolaceae bacterium
CGCTTTTGTACGTCCTTCAATGCGGTGACGCGGAATCATTGCTTTAATTTCGCCATCTTTAAAATAGGCAAAAGCAGGCGAGGATGGTGGGTATTCACTGAAATACTCCCGTGCACGCGCAGTCGCTTCCTTATCCTGTCCCGCAAAAACCGTTACCATATAGTCGGGCCTGGCATCAGAATCATCAAGCGCAATTTTCACACCGGGACGCGCATTTCCTGCTGCGCATCCGCAAACTGAATTGATAACCATCAGCATCGTGCCTTCGTCGTATTCTTTCATCACACGGTCAACATCATCAACCGTTTTTAACTCTTCAATGCCGAGATCGGTCAATTCTTCACGCATCCATGACACATCCGGCCCTGTTCCTAAACCAAATTGCATAATCAGTTGTAATTTTCTTAGGGTTTATTTGACTGCAAATATAAGGTCAAATTATGAAGTATAGAAGAAGAAAACGCCCCGGATCGAGGCGTTTTCTCAAACTTAGCCGGCTTTAGCGGGCCTCGTTGTAATACTTATTCACCTGATCCCAGTTAACCAGATTCCAGAAAGCATTCACATAATCGCCACGCTTATTCTGGTATTTCAGGTAATAGGCGTGCTCCCAGACATCAAGCCCCAGAATAGGTGTTAAGCCGTTCATATAGGGGCTATCCTGGTTTTTAGTTGAAAGAATTTCAAGCCCGCCATCCTTATTCACGCACAGCCAAGCCCAGCCCGAGCCGAAACGTCCCGTAGCTGCATTGCTCATCTCGTTTTTGAATTCTTCAAAACCGCCAAATTCATCGTTGATGGCATCAGCGACATCACCGGTTGCGGGACCGCCGCCATCGGGTGAAAGGATGGTCCAGAACAAACTATGATTCGCGTAGCCGCCGCCATTGTTAATCACATTCTGGCGGATATCTTCCGGCACTTCGTTGATTTTCTTCAGCACTTCTTCAATAGGCTTATCAGCAAATTCGGTACCTTCTAAAGCCGCGTTCGTCTTTTTAGTATAGCCTGCATGGTGCTTGTCGTGGTGAATCTTCATCGTGCGCTCGTCAATATTAGGTTCCAGCGCATCGTAAGCGTAGGGTAAATCAGGTAATTTATAAGCCATAATGGTACTATTTTTTATAGTTGAAAAATTATTAATAATAAAAAATAAAAAGTGATAACTCTTTAGAATGCAATGTTTTAAATTTAGCACCCGAGTTTCAGAGTTCCAATCAAAAATAACAAGATAATCGTTCCAAATTAAATGATAATATTACAGGAATGAAAAATGAGAATTCCTTCTCAAATTCTTCTATTTTAACGGTGAACAGACTTTAATTTTCTTTAGCTATTCCAGCATTATTATGAGTCGAGATTACGATGTAGTCATTATTGGCAGTGGCCCCGCGGGATTTTCCTGCGCCATGCAAAGCTCCAAATTTGATAAAAAAGCCTTAATTGTTGAAGCGGACGAAAAATACCTCGGCGGCAGCTGGATTAACACCGGAACCCTTCCCAGCAAAGCACTCCGGGAAGCTGCTAAAACTATCCTCCAGTTCAACGACCAGTTCGATGATCATGAAAACAGAAAGCCCTACGAGCGTTTTCGAATGGCTGAACTGCTGCAATACAAACAGGAAATCCTAAATAAGGAGAATAAAAAAGTTAAAGACGACCTCATCAAAAACGGGGTCGATGTAGCTCGCGGTTTCGGCAGGCTTATTGATGAACATACGGTTGAAGTAAGCACCCACTTTGGCACAAAAGAAACCTACACCGCTGATAACATTCTCATCTGTACGGGAAGCACGCCCGAAAAACCCGAAAAGTTTGAGATTGAAACAGGTAAAATTCTCGACTACAACTCTATTCTCGACATCACCCATATTCCCCGTCGTTTGGCCATCATCGGAACCGGCGTAAACGCGATCGAATTTGCCACCACTTATACAGCACTCGGAACGCGTGTAACCGTTTTGAGCGACCGGGATGATTACCTGACGTTCCTGGATTACGAAATTAAAGAGCTTCTTCAGCAGACTTTAGACAAAAGAGACATCAACCTAAAAAATAATATCACGGTTGAAGAAGTGGGTTTCAGTCCACTGAGAAACAATACGGAGATTCGCTTCAGGTCTAAAACCGGCGATACCCGTCTGCAAGTTCTCGAAACGGAGCAGGTTTTATACTTGGGCAGGCGAAAACCAAATGTTGAAAATATGGGCCTGGGAAAGCTAAAAGTAGATACTGATAAGGATAATCTCATCAATGTTGATGACACCTTTAAAACAAATATCGACAATATTTACGCCGCGGGTGATGTCATTGGTTTTCCGCGCCTTGCCAGTGCATCTTTCACCCAGGGGCGATTAGCCGCCTGTAATATGTTCGGTATTCCCGTTCTCGAAGTGCCTGAGCAAATCCCTTATGGAATTTACGCCATTCCCGAAATGGCTAATATTGGCGTTACCGAACAGCATGCCAAAGCGATGGGGCTTGATGTTACGGTGGGCCGGGCCTGGTTCAAGAATATCGCCAAAGCCGACATGACCAACAACGAGGAAGGGATGCTGAAGCTGGTCTTTAGAACCGATTCGCTAAAGCTTCTGGGCGTGCATATTTTAGGAAATGAAGCGGCCAACCTCATTCATTTGGGACAAGCGGTGATGGCTCATGGCGGAGATGTTCGCTACTTTATTCAGCACGTGATGAATTATCCCACCCTAAGTGAAGCCTATCGTATCGCCGCCTTTAACGGGGTAAACCGGGTGTACAAAGCCGGAGTGAAGTACAAGAATATTTTAAAGGATAAAGAAGAGTAGGACTAAAAGTTGTCTCATTTAGATTTTTAACGTATTTTTATGATACGTTAAAAAGTAATTAAACCGTACACTTATGCAAACTATTCGTATAGATCAAGATATTCGTCCACTTTCTGAATTTCGAAAAAATACTGCCAGCTTTATTGATCAAGTTAAGGAACAAAAAAGAACCATTATCCTTACTCAACATGGTAAAAGCGCCGCTGTTTTATTAGATGTTTCTGAATATCAGCAAATGACTGATAAGCTTGATAAGATGGAAGACCTGCTGGAAGCGGAACGCCAAATTGCACGGGGAGAAGTTTATAGCCATGAAGAAGCTAAAAAGAAGATCAAAGAAAATTTGGATAAGTGGAAGTAATCTGGACAAAACAAGCTATTCAGATGCTTAATCATTTTGTCGATTACATTGCCCACGATAATTATGTAAAAGCTGAAGAATGGGCATTAGAATTGATGTCTGAAACTGACAAGCTTATTGATCATCCATATCTTGGCCGAATTATTCCCGAATACAATGAAAAAACCCTGAGGGAAATTATTGTCGGCAATTATCGAATAGCCTATCGAGTTAAAGATGCTGTTTATATTCAGGCAGTTTGGCATGTAAGACAAATTCCACCCGAAAAAGAATAACTTTCAGACATGCCTGGATATTTTACTTCTAAACATAATGAACAGCCATTTTCAATCCAGTAGAATCTACCGGCGGATTTTCGGGCAGCGTTTTCATCTCTGTATTTATAGAACGCCGGGCAAAAAGAGCGAGCGCCATGGCGTCGATAATGTCATCTTCATCAACTTGGTTGCGGCGGTATTCTTCTTTAATATCACGAAAAAAATCATCGGCAAACTTGCTTTGAGCTTTCAATAAACCCAAGCGGTGACGAAGTCCTTTTTTGGTGGCTTTCTTTTGAAGAATGGAGCTTCCTCCGTTCAATTTCTGAAACAGCAGTTCGGGGTGGCTTTCAAAAACCTTTTCTCGCAATGCTTCATTCTGCTGTAAGAATTGATCAACCGCTTTTATATTCGGCGTGATGTTCCATGCCTGAATGGAGATTTTCTTTCCCGTAGATTCGTAGCTCGTCATCGACGCTTCACCGTAAGTCGGGGCGTGCAGGGCCAAACGCATCGGCGGATTAAAAACGCTGGCGTGATAATCAGGTCCCAGCACTTTTCGCAACTGTTGATCACACTCGCGAATGTGCTCGTTTTCGGGCAATCCGATAGGCACATCAATAAAAATACGGTCGAATTTTTCAAAAAATTCGCCGAGTTCGTCATCCGATTCCAGCAGCCAGTACCCCGCGTTTTCATCGTCCAGGCTTATGGCAATCCATCCCGCACGACATCCGTCAATTCCTAAAGTTTTCAATATTGCTCTCCTTGTTTTTTAATGTTAAAGTGTTGAATCAGCTGTAGCGTCCGGAGGACCTAACAGCATTGATTTTTTAAAGTAGAAAGTATTAAGTAAAAAGTAGAAAGAGACTAAGCTTATTACTTTCTACTTTTCACTTTCTACTGTTTTTAGCTCGATATGCAGGGCATCCAGCTGCTCCTTGTCCACATAATCGGGACTGTTATCCATCAAGCTTTCTGCTTTTTGATTTTTTGGAAAGGCAATGACATCACGCAAGCTTCGGCTTCCCGTTAAAATCATGATGATGCGATCTACCCCGAATGCAATCCCGCCGTGGGGTGGCGCGCCATATTTAAAAGCATCCAGCAAAAAGCCGAAGCGCTCCTGGGCTTCTTCATCATCAATGCCCAGCAAATTAAACATACGATTTTGAAGTTCGCGGTCGTGAATACGAATGGATCCACCCCCGATTTCATAGCCATTCAGCACCAAATCATAAGCCCTGGAACGTACCGATTTTGGGTCTTCATCGAGCTTTTCCAGGTCTTCGGAATTGGGTGCGGTAAAAGGATGATGCAAGGCCTGATAGCGCTGCTCATCT
>DASSAY010000149.1:0-12786 GCA_035699185.1 Balneolaceae bacterium
AATGACGCTAAGCTTAAGTTTGAGGGCATAGACTATCACGTCATCAGGCTTCATTCTGCCATCAGATGCTACCGTATGAATATGAAGGTCTGCTTTTCCCACCTGAAAGAATTTCTTTATTTATGTTGCGCATTTGCTCACTTATTAATGAGCAATTTTTGTCCCACATATATTCGGGAACCGCTTAAATTGTTAAGGCTTTTTAGCCTGCTGACGGTCGTGTCAAAGGTGTTGGCAATATCAATGAGCGTATCGTTACTGCGAACAACGTAGCGCCGTACGCCAGATCCGTCAACAGAAGCCAGGTAAATTTGGGTAACATTTTTACCCGCCCTTTGTTCATGTTCAATGCGCGTTTTTTTACTGAACGAAAAACTGTTTATCTGGCGGTAATAAGCTTCTTTAGATTCAGGAACATAAACCACCAGGTCTTCACCCGGCATAATTAAGTTTGATGTATGGTTCCAGGCACGAATTTGCCATGATCTGAGATCATACCATTCAGCGATATGGCCAATGGTATCACCGCTTTTAACAGTATAATAAATCTTAGCGGTATTAGCAGGCTGTTCTGAGCGAGAACTTGATGAAGAACTGCTGGAAGGACGATTTACCGCGATTTTAACATCATTGCCGGGCGCGAGGGGCACCACAATTTTTTGCCCGGGATAAATAATGCTTGATAAACCTTCATTCGTCTCATAAAGCGCCCGCACCGTAGTACCGTATTTCCGCGCGATATGGCCTAAGGTTTCGCCACTGTGAACCGTATGCATCGCCACATTCTGGCTGCGCTCTTCTTTGGGGATGTCGTCATAATTAGCAGCTAACATCTCCTTGGTCCCTACCGGCAATTTCAGTGAATATTCATCTCCCGGCGGAGTAGCCCATCGGAGCAACTCCGGGTTATATTCTTTGAGTTTCTCTGTAGTGATTCCAGCCGCATCTGCCAATACATCAAGCGGCATGAGGGGGGCTACTTTAAAAACATCATACTCATAAGGCGCGATGCCATAATCTTCTTTAAATCCGAACTGGGTGGGATTGGTTTCAATCAAGGTGGCTGCAATGAAACCAGGGATATAACCTTGAGTTTCGCTTGGCAAATAGGGAAATGCCGCCCAGTAATCTTTCTCACCGCCTGCCCGGATGGCACGTTTCAAGCCGCTGGGGCTAATATTATAGCCTGCGATAGCCAAATGCCAGTCATTCCATCGTTCATACAAATCCTTTAAATGACGTGCCGCGGCGTAGGTAGCTTTAACGGGATCTCGCCGTTCATCAACCCACCAGTTCACTTCAAGACCATAATAAGCACCCGTAGCTTGGATGAATTGCCACATGCCCACTGCAGAAGCCCAACTTTTGGCATTGGGATTTAACCCGCTTTCAATCATTGCAAGGTGTATCAATTCAACCGGCGTGCCCACTTTTTTGAAAATACGTTTCATCATCGGGAAATACCGCTCGGTGCGTTTGAGCCAGGTTTCCATCACTTCAGGGCGTTTAAACGTAAAATACATCAAGTGATTGTTTACGTACTCGTTCTGCACTAAAGGGACTTCCATGTTGCGGGTGGTGATGTTTTTGGGAAGCACATAACCCTTTTCAGCCCAGTTGATGTTGCTTGAAAATAATTCTTCCTGGATTTCAAAAATATCGCCTTCAACCTGGTTAATCGGTTCTGTAACCCCATAAAACTTGCGATATTCTGTCATTACCGAGCCGTATAGTTCACCAAAGCGACGGTCAGACTGTACCTCGGGATAGGTATCCAACAGGTTCTGCAATCCGTTTAGCGCGTCAATGATATATTCTTCGGCACCAAGGGCATCATTCCTGATCTGAGCTTCGATCGCTTTTACATTCAGCCGGTAAATATCAGCAATTTTTTGCATGACCTCTTTTTCAAACTCATCGAGCTTATGCTGTACCGGCTGGTCTCCATAAACAAAAGCATCATCCTCCATCACCATAGGGTTGTTGTAAGGGAGAAGCTTGGGAGAAATAGGCACTTCCTCCAACTTGATTTCTGATTTTTGCTGTTGGGCAAAGCCTGATGAAAGGCCAACAGCTAAAATTAGAAAGATCAACAGTGGTAGCTTCTTTTGCATAGTTATACCGTATTTTTATAGTTATGTAATAGTTTATGAAATTTTAGATAAAAAAAATGTCCTATCTTTTGTATCCCTTTATTGGACAAGAATTTTTAACGCATACCTTTCTTCTTTAGCATAAAAAGCATAAAAAAATTAAGCGTTATTTGTCCATCGTTGAACCATGGGCCAGCGCCGGCCTGAACCAAAAGCTTTATCGCTTACTTTCAAACCGGGGGCAGCCTGTGCCCGCTTATATTCCATCCTGTCTACCATTGCCGTTACTTTATCTACCGTCCTTTTTTCAAAACCACGGTCTATAATGGCTGATTTTGAACAATGTTCTTCAATATAAGCCTTTAAGATGGCATCGAGGGTTTCATATGCAGGTAAGCTGTCTGTATCTTTTTGATGAGGCCGCAGTTCGGCACTTGGCGGCTTCGTTAAAACACTTTCAGGGATAATTTCGAATTTAAAATAATTAAAATTTAACCAACGAGCCATTTCAAAAACTTCTGTTTTATATAAATCCGAAATCACCGCAAGTCCTCCTGCCATATCGCCATAAAGGGTTGAATAGCCCATTGCCAGTTCAGATTTGTTGCCGGTATTTAAAAGCATAGCCCCAAATTTGTTCGAGTAGGCCATCAATAAAATGGCGCGAATTCGCGGCTGTAAGTTCTCTTCTGCGATACCGAATGATGTTTCTCTGAACAAGGGATTTAAGCTCTCATTAAACTGCTCGTAAATTTCTTTGATCGATATTTGATGCAGTTTTATTCCAAGATTATCAGCCAGCTTTTCAGAATCGCTTACACTTCCGGTTGATGAAAACTCAGAAGGCATAGTGATACCTACCACATTTTCGGCTCCCAGCGCTTCCACGGCGATACAAGCCACTAAAGTCGAATCAAGGCCGCCACTTAGTCCGATGACCACCTTGTCTGCCACTTGAGTTTTTCTCAAATACTCTTTCAAGCCGAAAACCAGGCAATGGAACATTTGCTCCATCAGCGGTGCGATTTCGGTTGAACCGGGACTAAGATTTTTTATAGCATTGCTTTTATCCCAGGTCACATCAACAAAAGCTTCTTTAAAAAGCGGTGCTCGAGCCATCACTTTTTCATCACTGCCGATAACCACTGAATCGCCATCAGAAACGACATCGGCATTGCCGCCCACCTGATTGGCATAAAAAACAGGCACTTTTAAATCCCGCACCTGTCCCTGAAGCATTTCTTGCCGGGTCTGCGGACGATTTCGGGTATAGGGAGAAGCGGACAAGTTAAAAATAGCTTCAGCCCCCCGATCAACCAATTCCCGGGCCGGATTCACGTCATAAATTACAAAGTGAAAATCTCCAAAGTTGTACCAGATGTCTTCACAAATAGTGACGCCTATTTTGCGGCCCTTAAATTCAACACATTCGAATGATTTATTCGGTTCGAAATAGCGCAGTTCATCATAAATGTCGTAAGTTGGCAGCAATGTTTTATGAATTTCTGCCTGCACTTCACCATCATATGCCAATAAAGCACTGTTGAAGCACTTTCGCCCTTTCCTCGATTGATTTGGCGTCACTGTGCCGAATAAAACGGCCGTCTCTTTTGTATGAACGGCTATCTGCTCATTAGCTTGATAAATAGTATCTAAGAAAGCGGTACGTTCCAGCAAATCCATAGGCGAGTAGCCGCAAACCACCAGCTCCGGTAGCAGCAATAATTCAATTTTCGCAGCTTCGGCATCGGAAATGGCTTCTTTGATTAAAGCCGTATTGCCTTCAATATCTCCGATAATTGGATTTAGTTGCTGTACTCTTAGTTTCATAAGACGATTTGGAGGATTGAATTAAGTGAAAAAAGTCTCCCCTTGAGGGGAGATAATTTAGGATTTTCCACATCATACACCTTTTCTCCGGCTACCCAGGTTTGCAGTACTTTGGTTTGCCAAATTTGGCTTGCGCGGACTTCAAAAATATCGCGGTCAATAAGAATAAAATCTGCCCATTTGCCCGGTTCCAGGCTTCCGATAATGTCTTCCTGATGGGCAGCATAGGCGGCGTCGATGGTAAAAGCCCGGAACGCCTGTTTGCGGCTCATCTTTTCTTCGGGATACCATCCGCCCGGGGGATTTCCCTGGTGATCCTGGCGGGTGATGGCAGAATACAGGCCGAAAAAAGGATTGACACTTTCAACCGGAAAATCCGAACCTGCCGCCACTACCGTACCCTGGTCAAGAAATGTTTGCCACGCATAAGCACCTTCCATTCGTTCTTTGCCAATGCGAGCTTCGGCCATATTTTTATCGCTGGTGGCATGCGTAGGCTGCATGGAGGCGATAATTTCCAACTCTTTGAAACGGGGAATATCTTTCACATTTACAATTTGGGCATGCTCAATGCGGTGACGCAGGTTCTGATCGCCCAGGCTGTCCCGCACGTTTTCAAAAGCATTTAAAACGACCCGGTTGGCTCGGTCACCGATAGCATGAATATTCGTTTGATAACCCGCAGAAGCCGTTTTCAAAATCATTTGAGTAAATTCTTCTTCCGTAGAAAACAGCAAACCACGGTTACCGGGATCGTCGGAATACGGTTTGATCATAGCTGCGCCCCGGCTTCCAAGTGCGCCATCAGCATAGAGTTTTACGCTTCGAAGGGCCAGCATATCGTTGGCATACGATTCTATGGGGCCGTTTTGGGAGAGAGAATCAAAAGTAGCTCCCGCGCCCATAATCATCGCATAAATTCGGGTCGTCAGTTTCCCCTGATCCGCAAAATTTTTGTACAACTCCCAGGTTTCAATGCCTATTCCGGCATCATGCACGCTGGTCAAACCGTGACTTCGCATTTGCTGCAGGGCTTTTGTGAGCGCTATTTTTTGTTCTTCATCGGTAGGTTCGGGAATTTTTGAAGTAATAAGGCTTTGTGCTGCATCCACAAAAACACCGGTGGGATTGCCATTTTCATCACGGATGATTTTTCCGCCGGCGGGATCGGGTGTTTCGGCCGTAATACCGGCAATTTCCATCGCTTTGGAATTCGCCCATCCTGCATGGCCGTCTACCCGGCTCAGCCAAACGGGCCGTTCACTCACCGCCTGATCCAGTTCTTCGGCGGTAGGAAAACGCCCGATTTCCCAGTGTGTTTGATTCCATCCACGTCCCTGAATCCACTTTAAATCCCGATATTCTGAGGCATACTCTTCAATCTGCTGAAGAGCGGCGTCGAGTGACTCTGTTCCTTTCAAATTTATATTCATTTCCTGGAATCCAAGCCCCATAATATGCCCATGAGCATCAATCAGGCCGGGAAGCATCACCTTGCCTTCACCGTCGATAATTTTCAAATTGGCGCTGCTTTCGAAAGTGGTATCGCTGTAGACGTCAATCACTTTGCCGTTTTTAAAAGCAATAGCCGAAAATTCCCGCAACTCGCCATCATAAAAGGTATAGCCCTTCACATTTTCGATAACGGTTGTTTGGGACTGTGGCTGGCAGGAAAAGGTTATAGTCGACAGAATAATGACGAGAAAGAGTGATATTTTTGAATCAAACATATTGCAGGCTGGAAGTTAGAAATTGGAAGTTGGAGATGAAGGAATCAACCGACGGGGACTTTTTCGCTTTTTAGCTGAGTATAGAGATCATGCTCTTTGGCGTATTGAAGGCCGGCTTTCACAAAATCTACAAAAAGCGGCTGGGGGTTTTTCACGGTTGAATACAGCTCGGGGTGAAACTGAACCCCTACAAACCAGGGATGATCTTCGAGCTCAATAATTTCAACCAAATCGCGCTCGGGATTGAAACCGACCAGCTGCATACCTTCTTCAACCAGCTTATAGCGCAGGTTATTATTCACTTCATACCGATGGCGGTGGCGTTCTTTGAAACGCTCCTTGCCGTAAGCATCGTACGTTTTTGTTCCTTTTTTGATCTTGCAATCGTAAAGCCCCAGGCGCATCGTACCGCCTTTATCTTCGATATTTTTCTGATCGTACATCAAATCAATAATGGGATGTTCGGTATCTGCATCGAATTCGGTGCTGTTCGCATCATCCCAGCCGCAAACATTACGAGCAAATTCAATCACCGCGCATTGCATTCCAAGGCAAATGCCAAAGAATGGGATGTTGTTTTCACGGACATACTGCACAGCGGCTAACTTTCCTTCGATTCCGCGTCCCCCGAAACCGGGCGCTACGAGTACTCCCGAAACGCCTTTCAACTTTTTCTTTACATTTTTTTGAGTGAGGTCGTCAGAGTGAACCCAACGGATATTCACCGAACAACCGTTTACCGCCCCGGCATGAATAAAAGCTTCAACAATAGATTTATAGGCATCATGATGCTCCACATATTTACCGACCAGTGCGATATCGATTTCGGCTGAAGGATTTTGAACGGCTTCAACGAAATCAATCCATTTTTCGAGATCGGGCTGCCCGGCCGTCAGGTGCAGTTTATCGATCACCCGTTCATCAAGCCCTTCTTGCTGCATTAAAAGTGGCACTTCGTAAATGCTTTCGGCATCAAGTGAGGCCACTACATCCTGCCTTTCAACATTGCAAAATTGGGCAATTTTCTTGCGGATGGATTCATCAAGCTCATGCTCGGAACGGGCTACGATGATATCGGGCTGAAGTCCGCTTTCGGAGAGCGTTTTTACGGAGTGCTGGGTAGGTTTTGTTTTCAACTCACGCGCGGCAGAGAGATACGGAACCAGCGTTAAATGAATGGAAAGTGTATTTTTGCGACCCACATCATAGCGAAATTGACGAACGGCTTCGATGTAGGGCAAACTTTCGATATCACCCACCGTTCCGCCGATTTCAATAATCACTACATCATAATCGGCAGATTCTCCAAGGGCGATAATGTGTGATTTAATCTCATCAGTGATGTGCGGGATGACCTGCACAGTTTTTCCCAGATATTCCCCTTTTCGTTCTTTAGAAATTACATCATTATAAATACGTCCTGTGGTGACGTTGTTTTCCTGCGAAGTTTTGATGTCGAGAAAGCGTTCATAGTGACCCAGGTCGAGATCGGTTTCGGCGCCATCTTCGGTTACGTACACTTCGCCGTGTTCGTAGGGATTCATGGTACCGGGATCAACATTGATGTAGGGATCCAGTTTTTGAATGGTAACGCTTAAGCCGCGTGCTACGAGCAGTCGTCCCAGCGAAGCGCAAATAATTCCTTTTCCGAGTGATGAGGTAACCCCGCCGGTTACAAAGATATATTTCGTTGCCATGAGAGAAAGTATTGGTTAGGGAAAATGAAAAATAGAATGTTTCAACTCATCATTCAAACGAAATTCTATATTTTTTAGCCTTCGTTTTTTGCCACGGATTTTCACAGATGAGCACAGATCAAATCAGTGAGAATCTGGGCTTTTAGTTTTGATAATAAGAAAGTTCTGTTTTTTCTGAACCGTAAGTCCTTACCACATTCCGGATGGATTGATAGGCTGCTCCAGGCTGGTTGATGAAATCACCCCAGAAGAAATTCCAGGCAAAAAGTCCGTCTTCGGCTAAAGCTGCCATCGATTCTTCGGTAAACATTTCATCAATAAAATGCTGAAAAGCTTGTTCGGTTATGGCCGGCGGCTCCTCATCATTCTTCCAGATTCGAAAATGAGACATCATGATAGGCTTGCCAAAAGAGCTTAACTGATTAAAGGAATCTCTGATTTGCGTGATCATCAAATCCATGTTTGAAACGTGGTGATGGGCCTGTACCGCGATAAAATCGCCCGCTTTCAGCGCTTGAATTTCCCAATCCTTAAACTCGCGGTGTTCAACGCCGCTCCAGCCGTAACCGCCGATTCCGATCGCTACTTTAGCCTCCGGATACACCCCTTTGATGGTTTTTATGGATTGCAGAAAGGCGTCTTTGAGCTTGAGGTAATAAGCCGGGTCATCAGAATAGGTTTCATATTCGGTGAACAGAACTACGTAAAGCGGACCGTAATCAGGTCCATTGCCTTTAAAAATCCGGGTGAGTTCTTTAAGGTCGGCCTGGAATTCATCACTGATTGCATACTGCGTATAATTATCCAGCCAAATAATTAATTCCTGCGCGTATCCCTTTTTGTAGAGCTCAGCCATCGTATTTCGCTCCACATAATTGCGCATCCATTCGAGGTCTTCGGGCTTACTAAACCAGCTGCTGATCATTTTTATCGGCGCTTCGTTAAAAAGCGGCGTTTCGCGCGCCATGGGAATTTCATTGCCGATGCCGAAAAGGATTTCAATATCCGATTCGTTGGTAACAGTGGTGGGTGAAGGTGGCTCATCACAAGCAGATAGGGTGATGCTAAGCACAAAAAGAAACAGCAGATTCGGGAAAAAGTCTTTCATTCGTGAATAAATTCGATGTATTACCTTTGAGTAATAGTTTTCGTTACAAACGCTGTTTTGGTGAAAATGTTCCGGCTTGGAGCCACAGATTTTCACAGATGGGCACAGATTAAATCAGTTAAAAATCTGTGGGAATCTGTGGCTAACTTTAATGGCTTTCTATCACTCCTTTCAGCACATCGGGTTTATCAGTGAAAATGCCGCTAACCCCGGCATCAATCAGCTTTTTCATTCGTTTTTTGCTGTTGATCGTATAAATGAAGAAGGGAATTTGATGCTCCTTTAAATTTGCCCGGCGCCTTTGAGTAAACTGAGTATAGCTGCAATTAAAAGCATCAGCTTGATAGGTTGAAACCAATTCATAAGGACTTTTTCTACCTGCTTGAAACTTAGCATACAGCAAAGCAACAGGTATTTTAGAATCCAATTTTCTTAGATGTTTTAGGCTTCGGTAATCAAAGCTGGAGAAAAGCACGTAGTTATCCATCCCGTATTCCCTGATCAGCTCAATACATTTTTCTTCGATGCCTCCTTGCGTTTCATCGGTAACTGCTTCCGGTTTGATTTCGATGTTCAAAGCTATTTTTCCCGATGCAAAGGCCAAAACTTCTTCTAAAGTGGGGATTTTTTCACCCAAAAACTCCCGATGAAACCACAAACCTGCATCTAATTTTTTAAGTTCATTAAGGGTATAATTGCTTACAAAACCTTTTCCACTGGAATGGGCATTGAGCTGTGGGTCATGAAAAATCACCGGAATGCCGTCTTTGGAGAGCGTCACATCGACTTCAATCATATCCGCTTCCATTTTTAGGGCTGCTTCAAAGGCAACCATCGTGTTTTCGGGAAAATAGGCGCTGGCTCCGCGATGGGCGATGACAAGACATTCATCACTCTTGGGGTGAAAAAGGGAAGGCAGCTTGTATCTTTTGGACATAGCAGTTTTTAAAATACTATTCAAAAACATATGATTGCCATGAACACCCCTCAGGTTTTCTTCAGAACACTGAAGAAAACCGTCTCCCCTAAAGGGGAGATTTTATCACAAATCAAGGATTAATCTCTTTCACCCTTCTTTTTCCATTCAAGGTATTCAATCAGCTCATTTATCTGGTTCTTTTGATAGAAAATCAGGCCTACATTCACCCCGAAAACGACTACAAGAATGATGAAAAAAGTCTGACTAAGCTGGGTGATATCATAATAAAACGAGTAGCCAAAAAAGAGGATGGCAAGAATATTAATGCCGAGCTGAATCCATTTGCTGCGGTTTCTTTTGTGCAGCTCATCAATCTGATCGGAAACCGGGAGCGTCTGTTTATCTTTTTTTAAATGTATATTGAGGTACGATTGTAACCGTTTCTGATCTTTGGAGCTGCTAAAATCCGTCATACTAATTTTTTGATTCGATCACCCGTTTCATCGCCCCGCGCAGTAACGCCTGCGGGTCGCGCCTTTTTGAAACCGTAATATAAACAAGATAGCAACCAATTATTGTCGAAATACTGGCCAGCATCGTTAGCGTATTTGCAAGCCAGGGTTCTTGGATGAGGCCAAGAATAGAAATCGTAATTACGCTCATACCCAAAAGGATTTGAGACAAACCGGCAATTAGACAAAGCGCATTGATAGTGTGAATCTGTTCAAAAAAAACGGAAAAACTATTATGCTCAGAATCCGCTATATTCGATGAATATGGAATAAACGGATCGTTATGTTGATCGTGTTTCTTCATGATTTTTTTATTTAAAGACCTAAGCTTCTTTAATTTAACGTAAAATTTGAATCTTTCAATCCAAAAAATTTTTTATGTCCGAAAAGGATGCTAACACCTATATTTATGGCCGCAATCCCATTGAGGAAGCGCTAAAAGCAGAAGCCGAACGCATTGAAAAAATCTTTGTTCGCGATACCCTGCACGATGCTCAGCTTTCAGCCATTTTTGATTTAGCCTCTCAACATCGCATCCCTATTTCGCATGTCCCCGGCTCCAAACTTTTTGATTTCGTGGGAAAAGTAAACGACCAGGGTGTGGTAGCGCTGATGAGTGCTATAACTTATCAAGATTTTGGAAACTGGCTTGATAGTGTTGACGTGGCCGGTTATCCCGCTATTTTGCTGCTGAATGAAATTGAAGATCCCGGCAACCTGGGAGCTATCCTGCGAACTGCCGCTGCAGCGGGAATGGAAGCAGTGCTGGTGCCCAAACATCGTCAGGCCCCGGTCTCTCCTGCCGTTTTTAAAGCTTCGGCCGGCACAGCGGGAAAAATTCCCATTGTTCGTGTTGGCAATTTCAATCAAGCCATACTAAAACTCAAAGACAAAGGCTTCTGGATCGCGGGACTGGATATGGCCGGCGATCAAAATCTCTGGAATCTGGAAATAGACCGCCCCTTCGCTTTTGTCATCGGCAATGAGGGAAGCGGTATCCGCCAAAAAACCCTTGAGCACTGCGATTATAAAATGAAAATTGCGATGGAAAATGGCGTAGAATCACTCAATGCTTCGGTAAGTGCAGCGCTCGTTTGCTACGAGTGGAGGAGGAAGAAAGGTAGTTAGAAAAAGTTCTGAATTATCGCAGATAATTCAATAAAAGTCCCCCTTTCTCCGAAGGAATCCCTATGGGAGAAGGGGGCGCAGGGGGATGACTTTGTCCAATTTTAAAAAGATCGTTCGTTTAATGATGAGTAACTATGGGAAAAACGCTGACAAGTCAGGCTTACCATTTGCTCATAAGTTTTAATCTTATCTCTTCTCACAATTCTCTCTTAAATACTCTGCCAATTCACCCTTCTCCACTTTTCCGTTAGCCAAGTCCATCATCACGGCGTATAAGCTTTTCTTTTCAGCTTTAAGCTGATAGCCATTTACAAAAAGAAAAGTATAAATTGCGACTAAGGCAGTGCGTTTATTTCCATCAAAAAACGGATGATTTTTACAGATATGAAATCCGTAAGCAGCCGCCATTTCATACACACTTTTATGAATATATTCTCCTTCGAAGCTTACTTGTGGCTGAGCCAACGCAGATTCTAACAACCCTTCATCCCGAACCCCTTGCTTGCCTCCGTAAGTTTTAACTTGATCTTCATGAAAGGCCAGAATAATGGCTTTATTTAAGAACTTAATCACTTTGCCAGTTCTTTCAGCACTTCCTTATAATCGATATTCGCCTGGCGATAGGCCTCTGCCCATTCTTCGAATTCCGGATCTGCCGGTTTCAGTTCTAAATTGGCTCCTTTCTTCTCAACGGTAAGTTTATCACCTTTTTTCAGATGTAGCTCATCAATCAACTGCTTGGGAAGCGTTACTCCTAAACTATTTCCTATTTTTCTGATTTTGGTTTCCATAGCATTGCACTATTTTATTGTTATAACAATGTTATAATTTATTTCAGCCAGATGCAAGTGAAATCAATTATACAACAAATACTCAGCCCTATTTTTAGCAAATGCTTTGGCTGTCGACTCCCACTTCTGTTGGTATGATTGGCTTTCCAGTTGTTCTAACAGCTTTGATTCATCAATACCGCTTAACAATTCTATGAAATCGATTGTCTCTCCGTTTGGAGTAGCTTTAAGCATCACGTTCAGCAGGGTAACTCCTAATGCAACGGGATTAAATTTAGCGGGATCGGTAACCGTAATTTTCACTCCGTAACATAATTCTCCTTCATGATCAGGATACGGAGCTTTACCGGGCATGGATTTTGGAGTGAAAGAAATACGTTCAAAATTCACTCCTTCAAAACTTTGGTTTAGATGAGCGATTTGATTGTCGGTCAGTTTCGTTGCGGGTGAACCGATTTTCAAAAAGGGATCAATGGTTCCGCGTCCCTCGGAAAAATTGGTTCCCTCAAAAAGTACCGTCCCGAGATACACATAGGCATGCTCAAAAGTAGGTAAATTGGGTGATGGCGGGATCCATTTCAGCCCCGTTTCGGGCCACTTCATGGAACGTTCCCAGTCTTGCATCTTGATCACCCGTAAATCAACTTGCTCGGCATTTTTGATCCATTTTTCGCCGACCATCATTTTGGCCAGTTCACCGAGCGTCATTCCGTGAACCATTGGTATCGGGTAAGCGCCCACAAACGATTGATGCTCATCATGCATCATCCATCCGGAAATAAGATTTCCGCCGGCGGGATTGGGGCGATCTAAAACCCAAACGGGGACATCGCTCGCGGCCGCAGCTTCAAGAATATTTCCCAAAGTGACGTTATATGTATAAAAGCGAGCACCTACATCCTGCATGTCGAAAAGCAACAGATCAACCTTTTGGAGCATCGTTTCGGTGGGCTTTTTGGTATCGCCGTAGAGCGAAAA
>DASSAY010000150.1:0-4930 GCA_035699185.1 Balneolaceae bacterium
GATGGCAGCCGGATGGCAGTTAACACTATTAATGAGGGATTACTGGATGTTTATATGATCCGCTCACCCGAAAGGCTCAAAAAAGATGCGCCGCTGGAACCGAATGAATGGGCCCGGATACGCGATAGAACCACCCAGGCCGAGCGCGTACCGGCTACCGGTTATGTGCGGCAGATGCTTCGGACAAATCCTATTGGTGAAACAAGTTTGACATCCACTGTAGCGGCTATGGTTGATACAACCTTGAAAAAAGCTATTGTAGATACGCTGGTTGCCTCTGTACCCAAAGATTCTCTCAATCTCCTGCAAGAAGACACCGCCGATACCATTGATTTTCGAAATTACACCTTTGAAACCTCCCTCACCGAAGACTCCGCTTTTGTTCAGGAGTATTTAGATGAAGCAAAATTTGAGCTTGACAACAATAAAACAGACGACGGGCGCTATGTTCCCAAAGATTACCGGTTGAAGTTTAGCACGGACATTGTCTATGCGGGTGGAAATTTTTCAACCTATTACGGGGCGAACGGCGTAGCGCAAATTATTTTTAGCGATCTGTTAGGAAATCACCAGGTAGCCTTTGGCAGTAATCTGAATTTCGACCTGCGAAACAGCAATTATTTTTTGCAGTATGTCTATCTTGAGCACCGCACCAACTGGAGCGTTAATTTCTTCCATAATGCTGTTAGTTTTCAGGATTTTTCAGGTCAGCTATACCGGTTCCGCTCCTATGGAGGTTCCATAAATATGCAATATCCTTTCGATAAATTCAGACGTATTGATGTGGGTTTATCCGTAGTAAGCCTGGAACAAAGCTATACTCGCGCCTTCACCGATATTGCTCAAAACCGGTCATCCACCTTCTTCTATCCTCAAATTACCTATACCACGGATAAAGCTCTTTACGGTTTTATTACACCGGTGGGAGGTTCCCGTTATTCGGTAAGCTTAACCGCGAGTCCGCCTATTGGAGACCTTCAATTCGTTTCCGTTTTGGGTGATTACCGGAAATATTTTAACCTGGGCCGGGGCTATTCATTTGCCGTTCGCGGTTCGGGTGCGGTTTCGCTTGGCGGCGATTCCCAGACGTTTTTTATGGGGGGGATGCTTGGATGGATCAACCAGCGCTGGTCGAACCGTTCATTGCCTTTAGATAAACTGGGTGATACGTTTTTCACCCTTCCGGCCCTGCCGCTGCGTGGACATCCGTACAATGCTACCTCCGGCGACAGATTTACCCTGCTGAACCTGGAATTCAGGTTTCCGCTTTTCGCGGCGGTCTTGCCCGGGCCCATTCCCTTTTTACCGCTTTACAATATCACCGGCGTTGCTTTTATAGATGCCGGCATGGCCTGGGGACAGGAAATCCCTTATGAAGTAACTTTTACTAATGGTGATGTTCTAACCTACGGAACGAATCCGGCGGGACTGAATTTTGAAATACAAAAACAGGCTGATAAATATTATGATTCTGCTCCCGGTATTCCAGAAGGGGAAAGAATTAAAACAAGTCGTCCCGCTAATATTGATCAGCAGCCGGACCGCTACACGCGCCTTCCGTTTAGCCGCGGTGATATTCTGATGGGTGCGGGTTTTGGCCTCCGGACAATCGTTTTCGGCCTTCCCCTGCGGTATGATATCGGCTGGCCCTACTACAGAGATGGCTTTGGCGGCGACCCGATTCATTATATTACGATCGGAATCGATTTTTAATTCATAGAAAGTTCAAAGGGAGTTGTACTCCCGCTTGGGAACGCGCTTTAGGATTATAACAACTTCACAGCTATAGCTGATTTTCATCGTAGCACATCTGGGCTTGTGGCATAGCCATGCTACGGCGATGTCCGACTCTTGTTGTGAGGGAGTTGTACTCCCGAACATTCGAGACCTCACCCAGATGTAAACTCTGTCTAAGTACTGCTGCCTTTTCGGACCCACCCTCACCTACGCCTAAAGCTTCGGTGAGCAGGCCGCCTCTGTCCCGAATTCTCGGGAGCACCCCTTCAAGGAGGGGAATTACGACCAATCTCCAAAACGGAAAATTCTAATTCCAACTATTTCTTATAAAGAACGCGTGGAGCGGTTGAAATAAAATGTTGACCTGACAGCGTCCCAGTGGTTTTCTGGTTCCTGTCAGCGTCTCCACAACCAACGCTGTCAGGTCCTACGGACGCTTACAGGTTGGTTTTGAGTTCAACCGCTCCATGCGTTATAAAGAATTAGAAAATAAAAAAATCGGCAAAAATAAATCTCATCTTGGAAAAGGATGATTCCATAGCGTTTAGCGGAGGAATCCGGGGTGGGTTTCATCTCGTTCCTGTGGCTCTGCGGCGGAACGTTGTGAGGGAGCTCTGCTCCCGGCCCTCATTCGTTCGGGAGTACAACTCCCTCACAGCTTGGTCTTTACTTGCTCACTCCCGTTTCAACCGCTTGCCTCTTGCGAAAAAATAAGCACATCACTCTAAAAGATCTTCATATCTCTTTGGAAATGCTTACCTTGGAATGTATTTAGGATGTACAAGCTTAGGGGAAGTATATAAAGAACCAGTCAATGTGGTTCATAAATCGTTTTAAAAAGATGAGTAAAAATAAAAATAGTGAAGAATCAATCAACCGACAAGCAAGCAAGCAAGCAAGTGGATAAGCCTTTAGTAGTAGGTCTGGGTGCTTCTGCCGGAGGACTGGAACCGCTCAAAATCTTCTTTGATTCTCTCCCCGAAAAAACGGGCATGGCTTTTATCGTCATCGTTCATCTTTCGCCGGAGCATAAAAGCAGTATGGCCGGACTGCTGCAAGAGCATACTTCGTTAAAGGTAATACAGGTGAATGAGACGGTCGAAATAAAACAGGACTGTGTTTATGTTATTCCGCCTAATAAAATGCTTTCAGTGGGGGATAACCATCTTGAGTTGTCTAAACTGGAGAAAAATGATCACAAGCCGGAAGTAGTGGATCGTTTATTTCGCTCGCTGGGAACGGTAAAGGGCGAAAATTCAGTGTGCATCACCCTGTCGGGCACGGGCAGCGATGGTTGTTTGGGTTTGAAGGCAGTGAAAGAACATGGCGGTTTAGTTATCGCTCAGGATCCTAACGAAGCCAAATACAGCGGAATGCCCGAAAGCGCCATCAAAACCGGCTTGGTGGAAAAAGTTCTGCCGGTCGGGGAGATGGCAAAAGAGCTGATGGATTACAAGAAAAAATTGGGCGGCGATCGTATTTCTGATCACCCTTTCAGCCTTCCGGAAGACAAGGAAGAAGTGCTTTCAAAAATACTGGCACAAGTCCGCTCTAAAACAGAACATGATTTCACCCACTATAAACGCTCAACGGTATTGCGCCGCATCGAACGCCGGATGCACATAAATCACGTTGATACCCTTGCCGGCTACCTTTCTTTCTTAAAAGATCACCCGAATGAAGCGCAGGAATTATTTAAAGACCTGCTCATTACGGTAACCAATTTTTTTCGTGATCCAGAAGCCTTTAAAGCAGTAGAGAACAAAGTCATCCCCAAACTGTTCAAGGACAAAGGCCCCGATGATGAACTGCGGGTGTGGGTGCCGGGCTGCGCTACGGGCGAGGAGGCCTATTCCATCGCCATGTTGTTGCGCGAATATGCGGGGACTATGGATGATTCTCCTCAAATCCAGGTTTTTGCCACCGATGTTGACGAAGGTGCACTGAACCATGCCCGGCAGGGGAGATATGCCGAATCCATCACGGCTGATTTGACCGAACAGCGCCTGCATCGATTCTTCACCAAAACAGGCAATGAGTACCGGGTGAACGATGAACTTCGCGACATGGTTCTCTTTGCCAGGCACAATTTGCTCGGGAGCCCGCCATTTTCAAACCAGGATATGATTTCGTGTCGCAACCTTTTAATTTATTTAGATAGAGAATTACAGGGTGAGGTGTTTAATCTCTTTCATTATGCCTTGAAGCCGGAAGGCCTGCTGTTTTTAGGAAACTCAGATTCCAATCTTGAAGCCACCGAACTGTTCACGCCGCTGGATAAGAAATACCGCATCTACCGGCAAAGCTCCAGGACGCAGTCGAAAGTCCATCTTCCTGATATTCCATTGCGGTTCGATAAAAACCAGTTTTCAGCTTCCCACTCCTGGAAGATGCCCTCCAAAACAAAAACCAATTTCGAAAGACTGCACCGGATGCTGATGACTCGCCAGTATGCGCCGCCCAGTGTTATTATTAATGAGAATGACGATGTGCTGCATGCTACCGGGGACATTAACAGTTATTTGAAATATACGAGCGGAGAACCCAGCCGAAATATTCTTGAAATGGTGATTCCCGAATTACGCCGCCCTCTGCGCAGTATTCTGTACCAGGCTAAAAAAGATGGAAATGAATTGCCTGTGTGCAAGCAACTGCAGGTGAATTTGAATGATGAGCGGCAGCTGATTGAACTAAATGTGCAGAAAATAAAAGAAAAGGATTTTCCTGATGACCTCAGGTATGTGGTGTTCAGAAAAATGGATAAGGGCAAAAGCCCTGTTGATGGAAATATTGCTAAGAAAAGGGGTGCTTCTGATGAAGAAGTTGAAATTATTGAAGAACTGGAAAATGAGCTCAAGCACACCAAAGAGCAGCTGCAGATAACGGCAGAAGATTACGAAACCTCGAATGAAGAATTGAGAGCTTCGAACGAGGAATTGAAGTCGATGAACGAAGAGTTGCAATCAACGACCGAAGAATTGGAAACCAGTCAGGAAGAGTTGCAGTCGGTAAACGAAGAGCTTAAAACCGTGAACCAGGAACTGGAATCCAAGATTGACAGCCTGTCGCAGGCAAACAATGATTTAAAAAACCTGATGGATTCCAGCGAAATCGGAATCCTATTTGTAGATAGGGAGTACCGGGTGAAGCGGTTTACCACACAAGCCACCAAAATTTTCAACCTGACACCTTC
>DASSAY010000151.1:0-5430 GCA_035699185.1 Balneolaceae bacterium
TATTGATGGTGACTCACGATTATGACACCGTAAAGCAGTATCCCTACCGAACGCTGAAACTCGAGCACGGTCAGGTGAAGGAAGTCAATGCCAAAGGTCTTTAGAACCGCAGAATATTGAACAAGGAATATTGAATTTTGAAGGAAAAACTTCATTATTCGATATTCCTTGTTCTAAATTCGTTATTCAATCCCTTACTCGTAGAATGCTTATCTTCTTAATTCATAATTTATCATTCAAAATTCATAATTCCGGTGAATCTTCGTGAGAGAACTCAAAAAGTGCGTGAAGCTGCTTTGCGGCTGGGTTTCAATGCCTGTGGTTTTGCTAAAGCAGGACGGCTGGAGCGGGAAGAACGCCGCCTGCGCGAATGGCTGAACCAGGATCGTCATGGCACGATGGGCTGGATAGCTAATCATTTCGATAAGCGAGTCGATCCCACCAAGCTCGTTCCCGGTGCAAAATCTGTGGTTTCGGTGATCGGCAGTTACTTTCATCCTGATCACGAGCGCCAAATGAAAGAAAATGGCCAACCCAAAATTGCCAAATATGCGCAGGGACGTGATTATCACAAAGTGTATAAAAAGAAACTCAAAAAGCTTTTTGCGGAAACTGAAGAACTGTTAGGTACCGAGCTCAACGGACGCGTTTTTGTAGATTCTGCCCCCGTTTTAGACAAAGCCTGGGCCGTGCAGGCCGGCCTTGGCTGGATGGGCAAGAATTCAAATATTCTTAATAAAAATCTGGGCTCTTTCTTCTTTATTGGCGAAATGATCATCGATGCCGAGTTTCTTTACGACAGTCCCATCACCGATCACTGCGGAAGTTGCTCTCGCTGTATTGATGCTTGTCCCACCAACGCCATTTACGAGCCTTACCGCGTTGATGCCACCAAATGCATTTCTTATCTGACGATTGAGCTTAAAGAGCAAATCCCCGAAGAACACCGCGAAGGTTTAGGCGACTGGATGTACGGCTGTGACATTTGTCAGGATGTTTGCCCCTGGAATCGCGACGCGAAGTACGGTGAGATGGAAGATCTCTTTCCGCGAGAAAAGCTGCTGAATCACGACATCAATTTCTGGGAAGAACTGGATGTTAAGCAGTATGATGAACTGTTTGAAGGAAGCGCCATACGGCGGGCGAAGTTTGAGAAGTTTAAAACGAATGCAGCGGCAGTAGCTGAAAATAGTAGAAAGTTAAAAGTAGAAGGTAAAAAGTAAAATTCTTTATACTTATTACTTTCTACCTTCTACTTATTCAAAACTGCTCTTTCTTATCTTTCAATGCCTTATACAAAAGCTCACGGGCACGAAAAATATGGGCTTTCACCGTCCCTAAAGGCAAATCCAGGAGTTCAGCAATTTCCTGGTAGCTTTTCTCTTCCATATGGCGCATTTCTATCACTCTCCGGTATTTTTCAGGAAGACCGTCAATGGCATTGCGAACCATTGTTTGGCGCTGTTTTCGAATGATATTTCGATCCGTTCCGGCAGATTCATCCCGAAACTGCATCTCCATTTCACCGCTTTTTGTTTTAATCGTTTCATCCATTGAGACCGTCTGCAATTTCTTTTTACGCAGATAATCGATGGTGTGATTAGTCGCAATTCGGTAAATCCAGGTAGAAAAGGCGTAATTGGTGTTATAGGTATTTAAATTATCGAAGGCCTTAACAAAAGTTTCCTGAACCAGGTCTTCAATCTGTTCCCGGTTTTTTATCATCTTCATGATGTGAAAATTCAGCGCTTTGCGATATTTATCGGTCAATTTTTTATAGGCGCCCTCGTCTCCACCAATGGCTAATTCCACTAACTTATCGTCTTCGAGGCTGCTTTGAGACGCATTTTCCCGATGAGAATCAGAAGTTTGTTTATTTGAGTTTTTAGAAGCAGTCATTCTTCTTCTGCAGACATAGTTCAGGTTTAAATCAGCATCAAACTTAATGAAACCCTTTCTATATTCCCATTCTAAAAATTCCACTTGGCGGCCTTTCTAATCACACCTAAAACCTGGCCGTTTTTCATTAATTTTCTGCTTAGTACAGCCTTATAAATTTAGTTTATAAAAATAAATCATATTGTATAAACTATTGTTATTTATTATTATATACATAACTTGTTGTTTATTAAACACTTAACATATAACATAAAAGAGAGAGAACGCCATGAAGAGACTAACAAAAATTGGATATATAGTATTAGGGTTATTTTTTGCAACCTATTCATCAGCTTTTGCACAAGCGGATATTGATGATATGGAAAGTTTAGATTTGGGAATTGGCTTGGCTTACGGCACGGAAATTGAAACCTTAGGTATTAATGCGAATGCTTATTATCCGGTTAGCGATAAATTCCTGGTTGGTGGCGGGCTGACTTATTTCTTTCCTGATGATTCACCTGGCGCTACCATCAATTGGTTTGCCGTTAACGTGAATGGACAGTATCTGTTCTATTCAGAAGAAAACTTTAACGCCTATGGACTGGCAGGACTGAATATTCTGATTCAGAGCATAAATTTCGATGAGGCCGTCGGTCAAGATAATCTTTCAGAAACTTATGTTGGTTTAAATCTTGGTGCGGGCGTTGAATATGGATTGGGTTCAACCGATCTGTTTGGTGAACTGAAACTGGCGGGTATCGGTGATGATGCAGATCAACTTGTGCTTAGCGCGGGCCTTCGCTTTAACCTCTGACTTTCACTATTTCTTAACTTTACTTTTAACAACTATTTAACATCAATAAGAGAGAGCAGTTATGAAAAGAGCAACAAAGGTAGGTTACCTGCTTGTAGGTTTATTTTTTGCTACCTATTCAGCAGGTTTTGCACAAATGGAAAATCTTACAAAAAATAATATAGATGCAGGCCTTGGCTTGGCTTACGGTTCACAAGCCGAACAATTAGGTATTAACGTCAATGCCTATATTGTGCTTGACCCTAAATTTCGGGTGGGCGGCGGCCTCACCTATTATTTTCCTGAAGACGTCGGTGCTGCCGATGAAAATTGGTTTGCCATTAATTTTAACGGGCAATACTTGTTTTACGATGAAGAATATCGTCTCTATGGCCTTGCCGGATTAAATATCGCCATTGTTGGCGTAAATTTTGACAGCTCTGAGTTTGATGATATTTCGGAAACCTATTTGGGGTTGAACGTCGGGGCAGGTATTGAATACAATATTAATCTTGCTGATCTCTTTGGCGAGCTCAAAATAACGGGCGTTGGTAACGATGCAGATCAGCTGGTACTTACTGCCGGAGTCCGGTTTGATATATAACATTAAATTCAAATGCTCGAATGATCAAAATCCGAAATAGAAGTTGCCGTTTCGGATTTTAGTCATTCGGATTTAGATTTTTTTCTTGCACAAATGGCAATCCATTCATTCTCTTGCTGAATATCCACAATCTCAAAATTGCTGCTGAGTTTACTTAAAACCTCCTTTTCATCTGTTTTAAGTAATCCTGATAATACTAAGTGTCCATTAAGCTTAAGCACATCTTCAAAAGAAGAAAGTAAATCCAGAATAGCATTTCGGTTGATGTTAGCCAGTACCACATCTGCTTCAAAACCATCGGGAATCGTTTCAATTGATCCTTTTTCTACCGTGATGAAATCTGCCGCTTCATTAAGCAACATATTTTCTTTGGTATTGGTGATGCTCCATTCATCAATATCGAAAGCGAATACCTTTTTCGCCCCGAGTTTGACTGACGCAATGGCCAAAATACCCGTTCCGGTTCCTGCATCCAACACAGTGTCATTTTTTTGAATTACTTTCGAAAGCATTCTAAGCATTAAACGCGTAGTTTCGTGATAACCGGTACCGAAGGACATTTTCGGGTCAATTTCGAGCAGTATTTTTCCCGGTGGAACAGCATCCCGCGCCCAGGTCGGCTTCACAAAAAAATCGCCGATGGTTTGCGCCCTAATCGTCTGCTCCCACTGCTCATTCCAGTTCTGATCGGCAACCACCTCTTCCGATTCAATAAATGCGTTACCGGGAAATCCCGCCAATAGTTCCTCAATCCGTTCGCGGTCGCCAATCCCAAAATTTTCTTTAATGATGTATGTGATGATGCTTCCCTCCCGCTGCTCAAATCCGTTGAAATCCATATCAAAAAGCTCGGCGATGAAGCTCTCCTGGTATTCATCGGCGATACTGATGACGAGTTTTATGTACTTCATAAGATGCCGTTAGTGATTTAAAAAATGGTATGGATAATTAGATCACCTTCTCATAGACCTTTTTAGAATAGGGCTATAGCTCATTACTACGTTTAACTCTTGATCAGGCTACATCACTCAATGCGATTATAAATCAACTCTGCCAAAACACTGCCCACCCCGTTTAGCGTTTCTTTGCTGATAATTTGCATATTATCTTGATGTGTGTGCCAGTAGGGAGCAAATCCCGCTCCCGTTGCAGTTGGATTATGACGAATAATATCGATCACCGGAATATCGGTCAGCCTGTTAATGATTAAATGATCATCCGAAATATAACGGCCTTTCTTGTTAACGAACCATTCTTCAAAGCCCTCATCAGCAGCAACCGACCAGATTCCATTAACCAGCGCAGGGGCATAGGCCAATGAATATTGCTCTTTTGGAAACCGGGCGTTTTCTCCGCCTACCATATCCAGTAAAATACCAAAGCGCGGAGCATATCCTTTTACCGGCGGATTGGCAGACCAGTATCGCGATCCCAGAAAATAGTTCGACATATCCCCTTTTTTGCCATAATCTTCACCATCAAAAAGCACAATATCCACACCAATAGGCGGCGGATTTTTACTGAATAAACGAGACAATTCCAGCAAAACTGCTACTCCGCTTGCCCCGTCATCAGCCCCTAAAATGGGTTTATTGGAATTTACTGAATCTTCATCCGCCCGGGGACGCGTGTCCCAGTGGGCACAAAGCAGAATCCGGTCCGTACTTTGAAGGTTAAAAGCAGCGATGATGTTTGTTAATGCCAGCGTATCTCCCTCATAACCGGCAGCCGTAAATTCCTGGGCATACACCGCACGACCTCCCGCGTAAGTCCTCAGTTTATTCAGCAGATATTCTTTCGTTTGTTGATGTCCCTTTGATCCCGGATTTCGAGGCCCGAAGGCCACCTGTTTCTGAATGAATGCGTAGGCACTATCTGCATTGAAATCAGGAACCGCCTGCCCCTGATTCTCAAAATACAATTGATTTTTATGATCCTTTCTGCATGATGAAAAGATGAACATCAGGGAAAGAAAGAAAAGGCAATATTTAATCATTCTGACGATAAACCATAGTTGCAGATGATTGAGCCACCGGAAAAACAATGGTATCCATGATATTTACATGAGGCGGACGGTTAGCCGTAAAATGTACAATTTCCGCGATATCCTCGGCCACGAGCGGCTGCATATTTGCATAAACTTCATCCGCCC
>DASSAY010000152.1:0-3195 GCA_035699185.1 Balneolaceae bacterium
CGATCTAATCCCAACGTAAGCTGAGTAAGGTCGTTGGAGCCGATGGAAAAACCATCTACATCTTCGGCAAATTCCTCTGCAAGCAGGATATTGGAGGGCAGCTCGGCCATCAAATATACTTCTAAACCATTCTCCCCTCGCTTCAGGCCAAAATCCGCCATCGTTTCGAGCACTTTTTGCAACTCTTCGGGCGTTCGACAGAAGGGAATCATCACCGTGACATTTGTGAGTCCGTACACATCCCTCACCCTTTTTATGGCTTTGCATTCGAGTCCGAAGGCTTCTTTATATTTTTCTGAATAATAGCGGGAAGCGCCCCTCCAGCCAATCATTGGGTTTTCTTCTTCCGGCTCGAAATACTGGCCTCCGAGCAAATTCCGGTATTCATTCGTTTTAAAATCAGAGAAACGAACGATTACCCGCGACGGATAAAATGCGGCGCCGATATGAGCAATTCCATAGGATAATTTTTTAACGAAAAACTCAGACTCATCATCAAAACCATGCGTAATTTTGCTAATTTTTCGAGTGAGGGCTTCATCTTTCAACTCCTTATGGTGCAATAATGCGAGCGGATGCACTTTGATAAAATTGTTGATGATAAATTCTTCGCGTGCCAGCCCTACTCCCGCATTCGGTATTTTGCTGAACTTAAAGGCCAACTCGGGTGAAGCTACATTCATCATGATCGGTGTTTCGGTTTCCGGCAAATCCGAAATTTTATGATTCACTTCCTCGAATTCTATAAATCCGTCGTACACTTTTCCCGCGCTTCCTTCGCTACACGAAACTGTTACTTTTTGATTATTTTTCAGCTTTCGGGTAGCTACTTCTGATCCTACGATGGCGGGAATGCCAAGCTCGCGGGCCACGATCGCAGCGTGACATGTTCGTCCGCCTTTATTGGTAATGATGGCCGAAGCTTTTTTCATGAGCGGCTCCCAGTCGGGATCGGTCATTTCGGTCACCAAAACCTGGCCTTCTTTAAAATCAGCTTCATCAGCCGAACCATCGCGACCATCCAGTGTATGGATGATGTTCACTTCACCCTTGCCAATTCGGTCTCCTACCGCGATAGCTTCAAAAATAAGTTTTTCATCACGGTGCTCATCTTTGATGATAAATTCGATAAGGCTGTCCAGGCTGCGGTTGGCGTGTCTGGTTTCGGGACGTGCCTGAACGATGAAAAGCTCTTTCGAAAGCCCGTCAAAAGCCCATTCCACATCAACAGGCGACCATTTTCCATTAAGCTCGGTATAATGATTTTCAATCTCTACCACCCACCTGGCAAGCTGGAGCGCCTGTTCGTCAGTAATGCAAAATTCATCCCGCTTGGACTCTTCGATACTCAGCTTTTTGGTCAGTTCATTGTGCTTGTGTCCGTAAGCCAGTTTATGCGTTTTATTACCCAGCTTTTTCTCAATAATCGCTTTTTTGCCTTCTGCCAGCGTCGGTTTGAAGACGATAAATTCATCCGGCGATATTTCACCCTGCACTAAAAGCTCTCCAAGCCCGAATGTCCCATTAATCACCACCACATTTTCGAAACCACTTTCAGGATCAATGGAAAACGAAACCCCCGAAGCGCCTAAATCGGATCGCACCATTTTTTGAATGCCTACCGAAAGTTTGGCCTGCATATGATCAAAGCCGGCAGACGTGCGGTATGAAATAGCCCGGTCGGTAAACAGTGAAGCAAAACAGGCTTTAATCGAACTGATAACGCTGTGTGGGCCGCGGACATTCAGAAAAGAGTCCTGCTGACCGGCGAAAGAAGCGTCCGGCAAATCTTCTGTCGTGGCTGATGAACGAACGGCTACATCGGTCGCCTCCTTGCCATATTGCAGGGATAATTTTTCATAGCGTTCTTCGATTTCCCTTCGCAACTTTTCTGGAAATTTGCCATCTATAATAATCTGCCTGATCTCTGTACCTGTTTTTCTTAGCTGAACCAAGTTGTTCACATCAAGCTTTTCAATCATTGACGAAATGCTTTCTGTAAGTCCGTTTTCTCGCATATAAAGGTCATAGGCATTGACCGTAACGGCAAAACCTTCCGGAACATTGATACCGCGGTCGGAAAGGCTGCCTATCATTTCACCCAGCGATGCATTTTTGCCACCTACCAAATCAACCATTTGTAGATTGATGTCATTTAAGTCCAAAATCATCTTATCGTCTCTCATATCTCAAGATTTTTATTGTTAGCAGAGCATACTGCTCCATTGTTTTTTGAAAGTGATCCAGAAGAAATGCTTCTCTCTCTTGATCTCCGGTAATTCTAATGAATACTTTTATTTATAAACCAGATAAGGAAGGCTATCCATTCCATTAGCGCCCTTTCTATTCATTGCATTCATTTTGAAAATAAAATATGTTTAGGTATTTTAAATAAAAATTAAACACATGAATCATTTTTCTATTTCACAAATTGCTCAATTTTCAGGCATTAAACCTCATACCATAAGAATGTGGGAGCAACGGTATGATGCTTTAAATCCCAGCCGCTCGGAGGGAAATACAAGGTATTACAACGGTGATCAGCTACGCCGGCTGCTGAATATTGTAAGCTTGCTGGAGTATGACTATAAAGTATCAGAATTATGCGAAATGTCTGACGAAATGCTGTTTGATCTGATCAAGGCAACACAAAAAAAGACAACGGAAAATGAACCTAATGAATATTTTATTTCACAACTGATAGCAGCCGGCATGAGTTATGATGAAGCCTATTTTGAAAAGATATTTTCTCACTGCCTGCTCCGCTATGGAATGAAAGACGCGTACACAAAAGTAGTCTATCCTATGCTGGTACGCCTGGGGCTTATGTGGGCAAGCGATACCCTTCCACCCGCGCATGAGCATTTTATCAGCAACATCATTCGTCAAAAACTGTTTACGGCTATAGATTCACTTCCCCCGGCAGACCCGGCCTCAGAAAGCTGGTTATTGTTTTTGCCCGAAAATGAATTTCATGAAATTGGTTTACTTCTTGCTAATTACCTCATTCGCTTTTCGGGTAAAAAAGTAGTTTACCTCGGCGGTAATGTTCCCCTGCAATCACTTACCGCTGCTATTAAAAACACCAATCCGGACAATCTGCTTTTGTTTTTAGTGCGTAGTAACCTCATAGAGAGTACCGAGGTTTATTTAGATGAATTAAACCGTCTTTTTAATAAGCAAAAAATATATGTA
>DASSAY010000153.1:0-4021 GCA_035699185.1 Balneolaceae bacterium
GCCCCCCCCTACAGCTGGATGATCGTCTCTACCGGAATTGATGAGATTTGACCAGGTAACGGAACGAACGAGGATAAAAGAAGTACCTATTATTACAACATCATGATGACAGTTTTCTGAAATTATAGTTATATTCTTTCAAAGCATCTTTAGTAAAACGAGGTACTCCATTGATCCCCATTGGCTTCCTTGAATTTGGCATTAAGGACTTTATCGAAGTTCTGATTATTACCATGGTACTTTTCTATCTGTACCGATGGATACGGGGAACCTTTGCCATTCAAGCAGCTGTAGGACTTGTTTTCATTATCATCATCAATGCACTGGTAAGTGCCCTGGGGCTTACTACCATTAATTTCATTCTGCGCGGCATTCTTGATGTTGGGATTTTAGCCGTCATCATCATCTTTCAGCCCGAAGTACGCAAATTGTTGTATCGCCTGGGGCAGAATACCAATCTTGATCGATTCTTCGTAAACGCCAATTCTGATACCGTTATTGATGAAGTGATTGACGCCGTTCGAAATATGTCTCACTCCAAAACCGGCGCGCTCATTGTGTTTGCCCGTTCATCATCCCTGCAAGATTTGGTGGATGTTGGGGTGCGGCTTGATGCCACTTTGAAAAGTGAATTATTACAGACTATCTTCAATAAACACACGCCTTTGCATGATGGTGCGGTGGTTATCCGGAATAACCGGATTGTAGCCGCCAGCTGTTATTTGCCCATTTCTCAGAACCAGAATATTTCATCCGTTTTTGGCACTCGGCATCGGGCGGCAGTGGGTATCACTGAAACCAATAATGTGTTTGTGGTAGTTGTATCTGAAGAAACGGGCCGCATTTCTATTGCCCGTAACGGCTCGCTCACCAGTGGATTAACGATTCAAAAGCTGCGAAGCGAAATGCAGGAAGCGCTCGGCAAACAAGATATTGATGATGAAGATGTGGCCTTTTCATCACCCCAGTCGGAGCTTAAAGTTAGCTGACATTTCCTCGTCGCACATCTGGTTTTGATATCCGATGAAAAGAAAGAACAGCAATTCAAACCTTTTCTACGATTCTTCCATAAAATGTATATTTTGTGGGCTCATCCAAACCTCTACAAATCATTAAACTGTTACTTATGAAGAAATTATTGAATCGTTATTTAACGACCATACTGGGGCTGTTTTTAGCCCTGACTATCACGGCCTGCGGCGGTAACTCCGACAGCACGGAAACGGCCGAAACAGAAGTTCAAACCACCGTGGAAGCTGATGCCACCGTTACTCCCGCTGACAGGCTGAATATCAACACTGCTTCAGAAGAAGCCTTCAAATCCATTCCGAATGTGGGTGATCGCATGGTTCATGAATTTGAAGAATATCGTCCCTATGTAAGCATACAGCAGTTCCGCAGAGAGATCGGAAAGTATGTGGATGAAGCGCAGGTAGCCGCTTACGAAGAGTACATTTATGTGCCTATTGGCGTTAATGAAAGTGATGCCGCTACATTGCAACAAATTCCGGGACTGAGTGCTGATGAAGCGGAAGAACTGATCGCCGCTCGTCCGTTTGATTCAAACCAAGCCTTTCTCGACGCCCTTTCTTCTTATGTGAATGAAGAGCAGCTGGCTACTGCCAAAACCTATCTAAAAGCACAATAGGAATGGAAGAGTTTTCCATTGAACAACGTTACCGTCGGTTTTTGCTGGCGGTAGCGGGGTTCATTTTTATAGGAACTATATTAGAACTTATTCTCCTGGAGCATTTTCAGGAAACCTTGCAGTTTACGCCTTTCATCCTGTCAGGCGTGGGCCTGCTTGCCGTGATCGCCGTTTGGGTCGCCCCTAATCGCCTTTCTTTATTAACACTTCGTTGGGTGATGGCAGCTGTAGCCTTAGGCAGTCTATTCGGCATGTACCAGCATTTTAGCGGCAACCTGGCTTTTGTAATGGAAATCAATCCAACGTTTACAACTACCGAAGCCCTCTTGCCGGCGATAAAAGGCTCCTTCCCTCTACTTGCTCCCGGTATTTTGCTCGTCGCGGGAATTTTAGGCATCGCAGCAACTTACCAGCATCCGGAATTGGAGAGGTGAAGAAGCTTCAAGAAGAATTTTTAGCCTTTTCAAACCCACCCCGGATTCCCTCCTAAGAGGGGAATTATATCACTGATTATTCATAGAGCGCTTTTACCCAAAAATTCTAATTCCCGCTATTTTTATAAAAGGCTTAAAATTAAAAATATGGGCGAGAATAAATCCCTTCTTGGGAGCTTGCGAGAAAACCATTTTCCAAAAATTTGGAGCTAATATTGTAAGATGATGAGCTATAATTCAAACTAAATCTCAACTGTCCCCCTTCTTTCGAAGGGGGTGCAGGGGGATGATAAAAACGCAAACAACGCCCATTTTCCTAAACTATTAAGGCTCTATTTATTTGACATTGAATTTTCTCACAGTCTCTCGGGAGGGGTAATCGGACTGCGTTCAGCAGTCAGATCAGGAATGGTTCATTCCTCATTTTTCATTGAATAAAATACTACCATAGGTTACCGCACTTTCACGTTCGGATTCATCCCATAAATCATAACTCATAATTTGGCCTTTTAAATGGGGCATGCTTTGCAGAAAGGAATAGAGGGGTGGAAAGCCGCAAATGCGGTAAGGATCCATTTCTTCTTTCATGAGGGACAGGATCTCTTCAGGCTGATTTTTTGATGCACGGTCTAAAAATTTTCGGTCGAAGGCGCGCACATCATCAAACAAAGTGGATGCGGCATTCGCATCACCAAATTTTTTGCCAAAGTGCGCCAGGTCACCGCTGATCAAAAAGAAGGTTTCATCATCATTCCCTAACTGATGATGTAAGAGCTGCGAAAAATGATCTATTTGCTTGCCCAAAGCACCATTTTTCAGGTAGTACAGGTCATCCAGTCCCCGAACCAAAAGGGGAATGATCTCAAACTCATGCTGCCACAGATAACTCAAAAACAGCAGGTGTAACTCGATGCTGTGTTCCATCCGGTGCGCTCGATCATAGGGTGAAATGCCGGCTTGTTTTCCCTCTGCAAGCAGATCATTCATCGCTGCCCGATCTCTCTTGATCGTCCCCAACGGCATTTCAAAATCCTTATTCACAAGAATGAAGGGACTGTTTTGATAGACCTCGGGGTGAAGTCCCGCGTAGTGAGAGGTAGCCAATATCACCACGCGTTTCGGTTTTAAATTTCGAATAGGCGAAAAGGCCTTCACATAACTTTCCATCCCTACCCGTGGGTCGATATGTGGAGCGTACAGCGCTTTTATGGAATCAAGCGCTGCTCCATTTTCGTATTGGGCAAAGCTCTCATCGAGATGCTGTTTCAATTCATCACGCCCGGCGGGATAGGATGAACCGGCGGTAACGGATTGATGAACGGCTGACTGCTCGTAAGCTTCTTCCGTTTCGCGGGCATATGTTCGAAAAAAAGCGGAAGTGAGCAGCCGATTTTCATCCAGGAATTGAATGAATTGCAGCAGCTGGTTTTTGCTTACATCACTCCCCACATAAGTTTCCAAATCGCTGATGTTTTTGCGGCCGTCAATCAGCGAAAGCAGCGGTTGTACCTGCGGCTGCAGTGCTAAATTGGAAGTAGCGTAACCGCGCGCATCATGAATGTAAAGAAAAGAACTGCCATTTTGCTGAACAGGAATAATTTCCAAATCTCGACGTAGCGGGGGAATAGGACTTATCTCAGAATCAAATAGTTGTGCATCATTCATAACTCATCATTTATAATTTTTAACTCTTAACTCTTAATTCTTAACTCCTGGCACTCACAAAAAACCCCATACTCACTACAAATAGAATGCTCCGGTGGTTCCGAGAAGCGGGCTTTGCAAGCATTTCTTCCATGATGGATCATCAGGTGCGACAGGTCGGTCCAGCTTTCGCGGGGGAAAAGGGCCATCAGGTCGCGTTCAATTTTATTGGTGTTCTTCTTTTCTTCGGTCAATCCATAGCGGTTGGCGAACCGGCGGACGTGCGTATCAACCA
>DASSAY010000154.1:0-5005 GCA_035699185.1 Balneolaceae bacterium
TGGCAAATTGTGTGTTGAATACTACGTTGAGCGGGTATATTAAAAGTATCTGGGATGAGAATTAGTCATTTCCCCTTAAACTCCGGTTTTCGCTTCTCCAGAAAAGCCTGCACACCTTCATAGTAATCCTGGGTTTTGCCGGCTTTGGTTTGTAGATCAGCTTCAACTTCAAGTTGTTCATCCAGAGTATTGGTGAACGATTGATTGATGGCTCGTTTATAAAGAGCAAAGCCTTTGGTGGGGAGTGAAGCTAATTTCTGACAAGTTTTGAGAGCTTCATTCATTAGTTCACTTGCATCTATCGCTTGATAAATAAGTCCCATTTCTACGGCTTTTTGCGAGGTGATTTTTTCATCCAGCAGGTACATAGCGTTTGTCCGTTGTAATCCTGCTAATCTTGGAAGAAAAAATGTGCCGCCGCTGTCTGGAATCAAGCCGATTTTACTAAATGATTGGATGAAAATGGCATCATTTGAAGCCAGCACAATATCGCAGGCAAAGACAATGTTTGCCCCGGCACCGGCCGCTGTTCCGTTCACCGCGCAAACCACCGGTTTTTCAAGATAACGAATGGCTTTGATGATGGGATTATAACTTCCCCGAACGGTTTTGCCCAATTCATAATCATCTCCTTTGTCAACCACTTCCGGCAGATCCTGTCCTACGCAAAATGCCTTTCCGTTTCCGGTAAGCAAAATACTTCGAACTTCATCATTTTCCCCGGCTTCATTTAAAGCAGATTGAAGCTTTTGCGCCATCGGTTCCGTAAAACTATTCAGCTTATCCGGACGATCAAGTATAATAGTTAAAACACTTTCCTTAAGCTCAGTTTTAATCAGTGATTCCATAGAAATTATTTTAGCCACAGATTTGTACAGATTGAAACTGATTTATACGAATGCAGGTCAGTGGCATTTAAAATGTTCGAAAGGCTCATCACAATCGTGACAATAATAAAGTGATTTGCAAGCCGTGGAGCCAAATTCGCTCTGTAATTCTGTATTGGTTGAATCGCAGTAGGGACAGGGAATTATTCGGCTACTATTTTTTAGGTTGCTGAGAAAATCGTCGTTCGAATTGCTCTTCCCGGGTGGAGCGATACCATACTCTTTTAGCTTTTGCTTGGCTTCGTCGGGCATCCAATCAGTAGTCCAGGTTTCTGAGAAGTCTTTTTTGATTTCAAAATCTACTATCCCATTCAACCGAAGTTTTTTAGCGATTTCATCTTCAATCGCTTTCATAGCCGGACATCCTGAATAGGTAGGCGTAATTCTGATGATTACCTTTTCATCGGCAATCGTAACTTTACGAGCAATCCCCAGTTCCACAATCGTAAGCACAGGTATTTCCGGGTCAGTCACTTCATCAAGCAACTTCCAAATATCTTCTTTGTTATAAGTAGTTGAAATTGCAGGCATAATACTTTCTACTTACTACTTTTTACTTTCTACCCTTACTCCCAATTCGCATCAGGATAAGACCGTCGCAGATGCTGCATTTCGGCTAAAAGCGGGCCCAGATGCTCGGTATGAAGACCTTTTCGTCCCCCAGTAGCCATAAACTGATTGAAATTCGGTGCATCCAAAGTAGCTTCTTCAAGCGTTTCCGTTATAAGCTTTTTCCATTCAGATTGAAATTCTTTAGTGTCGGCAGCTAAGCCTTCACTCGAAAGTAGTTCATCAACTTCATCCATATAGAAAAATTCGCCGGTATAAGTCCAAAGTTCATCAAAAGCTTTTTGAATGCGTTCATGACTTTCATCCGTGCCGTCGCCGAGTCGCAAAACCCATTCTCGACTGTGGCGCAGGTGATATTTTATTTCCTTTAAATGCTTTTCAATCATACCCCGAAGCTGTTCATCATCAACTGCTGAAAGTTTTTCATAAAGAAAATAGCTGTAAGCCGAAAAAAGAAATTGACGGGCAATGGTAAAGCCATAATCGCCGACAGGCAGTTCAGTGATTTTCAGGTTTTTATACTCTACGTCATTCCGGAAATAAACAATATCATCACGATGACGATCTTTGCCTTCGATTTCGGCAGCATATTCGTAGAGCGAAGCCGCATGACCGATATAATCCAGTGCGATATTTGACAGGGCGATATCTTCTTCCAAAATGGGGCCATGTCCGCACCATTCGGAGAGGCGATGACCTAAAATCAGGCGATCATCAGCCAACCGAATCAAATACTCAAATAGTGCTTGTTGTTTTGTCAATGTCAGTACTTGCATTGTCATGATCGTTTTTTAACTGCCCGTGGAACGTTATAAAATTTTGGGTGGCGATAGGGCTTATCATTAGCCGGATCAAAAAAGGGGCCTTCATCTTCGGGTGATGAAGCCACAATTTGATCGCTTGGCACTACCCATAAATTCACCGCTTCTTTGCGTCGGGCATAGACATCCCGTGCGTTCTCAAGCGCTTTTTCTGCATCAGGGGCGTGCAAGCTGCCCGCATGTTCATGTGGTTTGCCCTTTTTACCCTGGGTGAAAACCTCCCACAAAGGCCATTGTGTATCGTTCAATTTCTGTCCGTTATTTTCGCCCATATAAATATATCTAAAATTGAAATAATATTGTGATCCCGAATCCCGATTCATCGGGTGAGGGATCTCAAATGTGTCACAGGCAGTAAACCCAATGCCAGAACAAGCCTTATCAGCGCTTGAGATTCCTCGTCGCAAGCTCCTCGGAATGACTTTAGTTATGATGCTGTTTCTTTTCGTAGTTGCTGTTTTCGTGCATATTCTTCGGCTGCTTCTCGCACCCATCGTCCATTTTTGTGGGCATCGCGGCGAGCTTTAAGACGCTCCTTATTCATCGGTCCGTTGCCTTTCACCACGTTCCAGAATTCATCCCAGTCGATTTCACCAAAATCATAATGGCCCGTTTCTTTGTTGAACTTCAAATCAGGATCGGGAATTTCAATGCCTACCACTTTCGCTTCTTCAACATGACGATCTACAAAACTTTGGCGCAGTTCATCATTCGTTTTGGACTTCACGCCCCATTTAATCAGTTCCCCGCTGTTGGGTGAATCTTTGTCATGAGGACCGAACATCATCATTGTGGGCCACCACCAGCGGTTTACAGCATTCTGAATCATATCCTGCTGCTCGGGAGTGCCGCTTGCCATCGTGGCCACCATTTCATAGCCCTGTTTTTTGTGAAAACTTTCTTCCTTACAAATGCGAACCATTGCTCGTGAATAGGGACCATAAGAACTGCGCGCCAGCATGGTTTGATTAATGATGGCCGCTCCGTCAACCAGCCAGCCGATAACGGCGATATCAGCCCAGGAAAGCGTGGGATAGTTAAAAATACTCGAATATTTTGCGCGTTCATTCAGCAAATCATCAATCATTTCTTCGCGGCTGGCACCCAGGGTTTCGGTGGCGCTGTACAAATACAGGCCGTGTCCCGCTTCATCCTGCACCTTGGAAAGTAAAATCATTTTGCGGCGCAGTGATGGGGCGCGAGTGATCCAGTTGCCCTCCGGCAACATCCCCACAATTTCGGAATGCGCATGCTGAGACATCATTCGAATAAGCTGCTTTCGGTAGCGGTCGGGCATCCGGTCTTTGGGTTCAATGGTTTCACCGTTATCGATTCGTTGCTGAAACTGTTGTTGTTTTTCCATAGGAAAGAGATTTTAAATCGTTAGACTATAACTTATCCACGAACATCAAATTAAACAAATGTATTCTGCTTTTAAAACGCTTTAACCCTGGAAATTGTTTTAATATATCTCTCCATAACTTGAGAGATAGACAAAAGCATACTATATTGTTTTTATACAATTATAAAAAAAAAGACAAAAATTATGAGTGTAGCTGATCAAACCGTTCTGGAACGTCCTGTTGAGGAAAAATTTGAAGATTATTTGGGCCTGCAAGATGTAGATTATGTTGAGTTTTACGTGAATAACGCCAAGCAGGCAGCTTACTTTTTTCAGTCTGTTTTTGGCTTTGAATTAAAAGCTTACAGCGGTCTTGAAACGGGCGTACGTGATCGCGCTTCGTATTACCTGGAGCAGGGAAATATTCGTTTTTTGCTTACGGCTCCGGTAATCAGTACTTCACCCATTGTTGATCATGTAGCCAAACACGGAGACGGCGTTCGCGATATTGCCATGCATGTGGAAGATGTGGATCGTGCTTATAAAGAAACGATGAAACGTGGTGCCGAAAGCGTGGAAGAGCCGCATGATATTTCTGACGAAAACGGAACTGTTCGAAAAGCAGCGATTAAAACGTATGGTGATACGATTCATACCTTTATCAATCGGGCCAATTATGATGGCGCTTTTATGCCAAAGTTTGAAGCGCGTGAGCCCACATTTGATGTAGAACCGGCGGGACTTCATTTCGTTGACCACTGTGTGGGCAATGTGGAGCTCGGTAAAATGGATGCCTGGGTTGATTTTTATAAAGATGTGATGGGTTTCAAGCAGTACATTCATTTTGATGATAAAGACATCACCACCGAATATTCGGCGCTGATGTCGAAGGTGATGGCCGGCGGACGTGGAATGATTAAATTCCCGATTAATGAACCTGCCGAGGGCAAGAAAAAATCACAAATCCAGGAGTTTCTTGATTTTTATGAAGGCCCCGGCGTTCAGCATGTAGCTTTGCTGGCTGACGACATCGTGAAAACTGTTCGTACCCTTCAGGATCGGGGATTGGAATTTCTGCGTATTCCCAGCACTTATTATGATATGCTCGAAGAACGCGTAGGCAAGATTGATGAAAATATTGATGACCTGAAAGAGCTGGGTATTTTGGTAGATCGCGATAATGAAGGCTATTTGCTGCAAATATTCAGTAAACCGGCAGGTGACCGTCCCACGCTGTTTTTTGAAATTATTCAACGCAAAGGGGCCCGAGGCTTCGGAAAAGGAACCTTCAAAGCTCTGTTTGAAGCGGTAGAACGCGAGCAGGAATTGAGAGGAAATCTTTAATCTTAGTCATGAGTAGTGAGTCTTGAGTCGTGAGTTTCCGG
>DASSAY010000155.1:0-2001 GCA_035699185.1 Balneolaceae bacterium
ATTCCTGAAGGACAACTTTTAAAAAGTATTAGTAAATTTTATTATGATTATTGATGAAACATTTTCTAAAACAATAGCACTTGAGCTGTTGGAAATTAATGCCGTCATTTTACGGCCCAACGATCCTTTTACATGGTCATCGGGATGGAATTCACCCATCTACTGCGATAATCGTTTAACAATGCGATATCCAAAAATTCGCAAAAAGATTGCCCGCCAATTTGTTCATTTTATCGAAAAGAATTATCCCGATGTAGACGTAATCACCGGCACAGCCACTGCGGGCATCCCTCATGCGGCCTGGGTAGCCGAAAAAATGGATAAACCGATGTCGTACGTTCGCGCCAAAGCCAAAGCCTACGGACTCGGAAATCAAATCGAAGGCGGCATTCAGAAGGGCGAATCCACCGTTATTATTGAAGACCTTATCTCGACCGGCGGCTCGGCTATTTCGGTGGTCGATACCCTGCAATTTATTAGCGCTGATGTCAAAGCGGTAATCAGCATCTTTACCTATGGTTTTGATAAGGCGGTTAAAAAGTTTGAAAAAGTGGGCATTCCCATGTTCACTCTAACCGATTATTCAACCCTCATTGACGTAGCGGTCGCAAACGATTTTGTGGATGAAGATGATCTTAAAACGCTGGCCAAATGGCGCAAATCTCCTGATACCTGGCCTAATTGAGAATGAAAAGGGAAAAGTGAAAAGGCAGAAGGAATTTTTCTAACCTCCAATTTACAGCCTCTAACCTTCGGTTCCAAATGATTCAATTAAAGAGAGCATATGATGATTTGAGTGATCATGACGGTTGCCGCGTTCTGGTAGATCGTATTTGGCCGCGGGGCGTCAGCAAAGAAAAGCTGCAACTCGATGAATGGCTGAAAGAGATTGCCCCCACTAAAGAACTTCGCCAGTGGTTTGATCATGACCCCGAAAAGTTTGATGAGTTTAAAAAACGCTACAAAAAAGAATTAGAGGACCACCAGGAACAAGTCGAAAAACTTATTTCTCTGGCTGAAAATAATGATGAACTCACCCTCATTTTTGCCGCTAAGGATGAAGAACACAACAACGCCGTGGTTTTGAAAGAATACTTAGAATTAAAAATGAAGAATTAAGAATGAAAAAATTGTCAGAAGCCTTAAAATTCATAATTCATCATTTTTAATTCATAATTCCCATCCCCTTCATAAAAAGCCAATCAATCCTTATATTGATGGGTTCAAAAAATCAGCAATTTTAAAACTTCATCCACCTTGGATCAACGCAATTTTTATATCGAGACATACGGCTGTGCGATGAATTTCTCTGACACTGAGATCGTCAATTCCATTTTGATGGAAGAAGGCATGAAACCTGTTCAGGAAGCCGAAAAAGCGGATATCATTTTTGTAAACACTTGCTCCATCCGCGAAAACGCCGAAACTCGGGTTTGGAATCGCCTTAAAGAATTTCGCGGGCTCAAAAAACAGAAAGGAAACCTTACGGTGGGTGTTTTAGGCTGTATGGCAGAGCGTATCCGAGATAAAATCATCGAAAAAGAAGGCCTCGTTGATATGGTGGTTGGCCCTGATGCTTATCGTGATATCCCCAAACTTTTAAGCGAAGTAAATGGCGGACAGAATGCCGTTAATGTCCAGTTATCACTCGAAGAAACTTATGCGGACATCAAGCCGGTTCGTACTAATGATAACGGCGTGAGTGCTTTTGTAACAATTATGCGCGGCTGTGATAATATGTGCGCGTTTTGTGTTGTGCCTTTTACCCGTGGACGCGAACGCAGTCGTCCCGCTCAAAGCATTCTGGATGAGCTTAAAATACTGAGTGATCAAGGTTACAAAGAAGTAACTTTGCTGGGGCAAAACGTGAATTCCTACGATGACGGTGAAAACAGCTTTGCCGACTTGATGTACAAAGCCAGCCAGGTTGATCCCGAGATGCGTATTCGATTTTCCTCCCCTCACCCGAAAGACTTTCCCGAAGATTTGTTGCAAATTATC
>DASSAY010000156.1:0-3568 GCA_035699185.1 Balneolaceae bacterium
AGCCTATCGCCAGAAAGGAACCGGAATGGCACGGCGCGGAACGATTCGCTCACCGCTTTTGAAAGGCGGGGGAACTGTTTTTGGGCCTAAGCCACGGGATTATTCTTATAGCATGCCTAAAAAGACGCGCAGGCTTGCCCGAAAATCGGCACTATCTTTGAAAGCGGCTGAGGACGCTGTGAAAGTTATTAATGACTTCAGTTTCGATGAGCCTAAAACGGCAAAAATTGTAGCTATTTTAAAAGCACTGAATGTTGAAGGCAAAAAAGTGATCCTTTTAACGGCTGAAACGGATAATATTATTTATAAGTCAGCCAGGAATATTCCTGAAGTTCAGGTGCTCGAAGCGAATAAACCAACTACTTACGAAATTCTTAATGCTGATATAATTTTAATTCAGCAAAGCGCTGTCGAAAAACTGGAAGCATCGGTAGAACCTAAGGAGGCTGTAGCATGAAAAAGATTTTAGAAAAACCACTCATTACTGAAAAACTGAGCCGCCTGCAGGAAGAAGGTAAGTATGCATTTAAAGTAAATACGCATGCTACCAAGCCGGAAATCAAGCAGGCGATTCAAGATCGCTATCCGGATGTAAAGGTTGGCAAGGTGAATACAATGATTATGCCTTCAAAACCTAAAGGCCGTTTTACAAAGGCCGGTTATATCGCAGGACGCGCAAAAGTTTGGAAAAAAGCAATTGTAACCATAAAAGAAGGCGAAATAGACTTCTTTAGTGAAATTTAGAAAGCAATCATTCAATGGCTACGAAAAAATCAAAACCGACAACACCAGGCCTCAGGCACCGAACAGCTCCTGTATTTGATGATGTTACCGTTAGCAAGCCTACTGTAAAAAGGCTGGTAAAAGGTAAAGGGCAATCGGGCGGAAGAAATAAACAAGGCCGGACGACATCACGCCATCGCGGGGGCGGACATAAGCGCCGTTACCGGGCGATAGATTTTAACCGTGATAAACACGGCGTTCCGGCTAAGGTTCAGACGATTGAGTATGATCCGAACCGTTCTGCCCGAATCGCGCTTGTTGCTTATGCCGATGGCGAAAAACGTTATATCATTGCTCCCGACAAATTAAAAGTGGGAGATATGATTATCAGCGGCGATAATGTTGAGCCGGATCGCGGAAACGCCATGCCGATGAAACATATGCCGCCCGGTACGTTCATTCATAATATTGAAATGAATCCGGGTAAAGGCGCTCAACTTTGCCGAAGTGCGGGAACGGTTGCCCAGATGGTTGCGAAAACCGAGAAATATGTAACGGTTAAGTTGCCTTCGGGTGAAGTAAGAATGATTTTAGGAAATTGTTATGCCACCGTAGGCACTACCAGTAACGCCGATCATTTTAATACTAAGATGGGTAAAGCGGGACGAAATCGCTGGAAAGGAAAACGTCCGCAGACTCGTGGTGTTGCCATGAACCCGGTTGATCACCCGATGGGCGGTGGTGAAGGTAAATCTTCAGGCGGGCATCCGCGTTCACCTTGGGGGCAGTCGGCCAAGGGCTTGAAGACCAGAAAACGTAAAAAACTTTCGAACAGACACATCGTTCGAAGCAGAAAAAAGTCTAAATAGTATCAGTTATGCCAAGATCGCTAAAAAAAGGACCTTACGTTTATTATAAATTACAGCGTAAGATCGATAAAATGAATGAAAGCGGGAAAAAGAAGGTCATCAAAACATGGTCTCGCGGTTCAATGGTAACGCCAGATTTTGTAGGCCTGACCCTTGCCGTTCATAATGGCAAACAGTTCATTCCTGTTTTTATTACTGAGAACATGGTTGGCCACAAGTTGGGTGAATTTGCACCTACACGAACATTCCGCGGCCACCCGATTAAGAAAGCTGAAAAATCACCAATTAGGAAATAGTAAGCTATTATGGCAGAACAAAAAATTGAAGCACGAGCCGTACAAAGACACCTGCGAAAGGCACCCCGCAAGGTACGCCTGGTAGTAGATGCCGTTAGAGGAAAGAATGTGGCGAAAGCCTTAAAACAGCTTGAATTTACCAATAAAGCAACGGCACCTGATGTAGCCAAAGTGGTTAAATCGGCATCGGCTAACATTCGGGACAAGTTCCAGGATGAGCGTCTTGATAATGAAGATTTGTATATCAAAGAAATTTATGTAGATGAAGGCGCCACGTTGAAACGTATTCAACCGGCTCCGATGGGCCGCGCTCATCAGATTCGCAAGCGTACCAGCCACATCACAGTAGTCGTGGCAAAGAAAGAAGAAGAATTAGTTAATCAATAAACAATAATACCTTGGGACAAAAATCAAATCCAATAGGTTTAAGGCTCGGTATCATTCGCGGTTGGGATTCGAACTGGTATTCTGAAGAGAATGAGCCGGAAATCTTATTAGAAGACACGAAATTGCGTGAGTATTTGCACACGCGCCTTGATAATGGCGGGCTGTCGCGCGTAATTATTGAACGAACGCCTAAACGAATTCTTCTGACCCTTAAAACCAGCCGTCCCGGTGTAATTATCGGTAAAGGCGGTGAACAAATTGAACTTCTGCGTGAAGAGTTAAAGAAAATTACCAGTAAAGAAGTTCAAATTAATGTAAGCGAAATTAAGCGTCCCGAAACGGACGCGAGCTTGGTTGCGCAGAACATCGCGCAGCAGCTGGAAGCCCGTATTTCATTCCGCCGGGCTATGAAAACCGCCCTCTCATCAGCTATGAGAATGGGTGCGGAAGGAATTAAAGTCCGTTGTGCGGGACGTCTCGGCGGTGCTGAAATGGCCCGAACCGAGCAGTATGCCGAAGGCCGGGTGCCACTGCATACATTACGTGCCGATATTGATTATTGTAACACTACTTCAAATACCATTTACGGTTCTATTGGTGTTACGGTCTGGATTTTTAAAGGTGAAGTGCTGGGTGATGTTGAATTGACCCCGGGAGATGCACATTCACAGCAACAGGATGAATCTCGTGGCGGACGTGGAAAAGGCAAGCGCCGTTCACGCCGAAACAGCAGAAGAAGAAAACGAAGTAAATAATAGTTAGATATGCTTGAACCAAAACGTGTAAAACGCCGCCGGCAACATCGCAGGAGCTTAGAAGGAACGGCTCAGCGTGGGCATACTTTAGCTCACGGTGATTTTGGCCTGAAGGCGCTCGAGCCTAAATACATCACATCGCGGCAGATTGAATCTTGCCGTATCGCCATTGCCCGCCAGTTGCAGCGTGATGGACAAACCTGGATCAGGATTTTCCCTGATATGCCAAAAACATCTCAGCCCGCTGAGACACGAATGGGTAAAGGTAAGGGTGCGGTGGAAAAGTATGTTGCGGTTGTAAAACCGGGACGCATTTTATTCGAAATTGCCGGGGTACCTCTTGAACTGGCTCGTAAAGCAATGCGTCGGGCTGATTTTAAATTACCAATTAAAACGAAATTTGTAGTTCGTCGTGATTACGACGGGCCCTGATTTTAAAAGATTTTAAGTTAAGTATGAAAGCAGCGGAACTTAGAGATTTAACGTTGACGGAGCTTAAGGCCCGGCTAAAGGATGAAAAACAGGCATTGCAGGATAT
>DASSAY010000157.1:0-3429 GCA_035699185.1 Balneolaceae bacterium
TCGATCTTGTCATGAGGAGTGAAATTTTTATCCAATATTTCAATATTTGACATGCGATCAAGCACAAAATTTCGAACAGCTTCTCTTTTATGGGAATATCCAACCACATTCCAGTGATCGCGATAAAAAACCAGCAAGTAGGGGTCAATTTTTCGGCTGCTCATTTCTTCAGCTGATTTGGATCGATAATCAAATTGGATTGATTTGCTTTTAGAAATAGCATTGCTGATTTCATACCAGCTTCCGCCAGCGATTTTTTCGGCTCCGAAATTTAAAAAGGGATCAACCACCGTTCGTTCTTCGAGCGATTCCATAAATTTAAGAAGTTCTTTCGGAACCACCTCTTTAATTTTTAGTTCAACGCCTTCGGCATCTTCAACCAGTGTTTTGTCAATTTGCGATTTCACAAAATTTAATCCTACCAAAATAGTAGCAAGTTCTCGCGAGGTGAACATCAGGGGCGGAATCTTATAACCCCGCATCATGCCATAGCCGTTATACTTGTCCCAGGTTACCGGAACATTCAATTCTGAGAGAGCATTGAAATCCCGAAAAATGGTTCGCTTACTGACATTGAATTTATCTGCTAAATCGTCGATGGTAACCCGTTCATTCGATTGCTGAAGCATAAGAATGAGCTTCATTCTGCGCTGGGAGCTGTTCATAGAATGTTTTGATCTTTAAATTGAAATAATAAGATAATCTATTTTTTAAAGGATGAAAATAAATGACGCTGGCTATTTCACAAAGGAGCACCAAGAATCGCAAAGTTACACGAAGCTTTTGCAGAATGATGAAAATGGGATGCAGAGAGAGCTGCAGGGAGTTATTTAGAGATAGTGGATAGGTTTAGTGGTTTTAAAATAGCAAGAATGTCCCGCGTAGAAGGGGGGGTGTAGGGAGATAACCGGATAAATTTTGAAACCACCTTAATAGTTAGAACGACCTATAAAAATCAGCGCCTTCTCCTTATAAAAATCCGACTCTCCTGACAGATCATAGCTTCCAATTTCGAGGGTTTCATCTATGTCGGAAAGCTCATTTTCAAAATTCATACCCTTATAAAGCACCATCTTTTGCCAGGGAAGATGGACGGTCATTTCATAAAGGTCATTGATTTTGAAGGCGTGTTTTGAAATCAAAAGAAAGGGGTTTTGCTGCTTTAAATTTTCAATAGAGCCATCGAAAACCGCGGCGTTTTTGAGCCCCAAATCCTGAATCATTTGCTTCATTGCCAGGCATTTTTTTGAGACGATATCATTCAAAACAAACAGCTTATCCGGATGAGTAATGGCCAGGGGAATACCCGGAAGTCCGCCGCCCGTTCCGGCATCAACAATGGTTGATGCAGACTGAAAGACATCAAACTGCGACAAAAGGAGAGAATGGCGAAGGTGCTCTCGTACTGTTTCACGTGGAACATTACGGCTTACGAGATTAACACGCTTGTTCCACCACAATAGCCGGTTGAGATATGCTTCGAGCTGCTCCCTGTATTTTTCAAAAACCCGGTCGGTTTCTTTAAAGGTTTCACGTGAAACGGCATGATGAGTTATTTGATGATGTTCCACGTGAAACAAAAGTTGTTGGGGGAACACGGACGACATGGGTTTTGCAGGTTGCCCCAGAAAAAACAATCTTCGATCATCTTGTTAATCCGCGTCAATTCGTGTTCAATTAATTTTTCAGATAGACCATAAGTACAGCAACATCGCTCGGCGAAACTCCGCTGATTCGTCCGGCTTGCCCCAGGGTTTCAGGACGAATGCGCTCCATTTTTTGCTTCCCTTCAGCGGAAAGACTGCTGATTTTCGCATAGTCCAGGGCAGGGGGAATGAGCGTATCTTCCTGCTTGCTCATTTCATCAACCATCGCAAATTCTTTCTCGATATAACCTGCGTATTTGATCTGAATTTCAATCTGGTCAAAGACTTCTTTTTCATCAGTAATGGCTGCTACTTTTGCTTTTAATTCATCATCTGCTTCCAGAAGATTATAGATCGAGAGCTCGGGACGCGGAATTAATGTCTTTGCTTTTACCGGTTGAGAAAGAGTGGATGTGCTCTGTTCTTTTAGCATCGAATCCATTTTGGCGGGGTAAACGGTATAATCAGAAATCAGATCGTGGAGTTCGCCAATAGCTTCCTTTTTCGCTTGATACTTTTGATAGCGATCTTCGGAAGCGAGCCCGATTTTGTATCCTAATTCTGTAAGACGCAAATCAGCATTATCCTGACGAAGCAGGATGCGATGTTCAGCGCGCGAGGTAAACATGCGATAAGGTTCTTCGGTGCCTTTAGTGATGAGATCATCAATCAGTACGCCGATGTATCCTTCCGATCGTTTTAAAATAAATTCATCTTTTTCCTGAACTTTTCGTGCGGCGTTGATGCCGGCCATTAATCCCTGACAGGCCGCTTCTTCATAACCGGTGGTGCCGTTAATTTGTCCTGCAAAGTATAGTCCATTGGTGATTTTCGTCTCCATACTCCGCTTGATTTGATAAGGAGGGAAGTAATCATATTCAATGGCATAACCGGGACGAAGCATCACGGCTTTTTCAAATCCTGGAATGGTTCGGAGCGCTTTGTACTGCACGTCTTCAGGCAGCGAAGTAGAGAACCCATTCAGGTACATTTCATAGGTATTCCATCCTTCCGGCTCCAGAAAAAGCTGATGTCTGTTGCGTTCTGCAAAACGGTTGATTTTATCTTCTATACTCGGGCAGTAGCGCGGACCGGTTGAATTGATGGTCCCGTTGAACATAGGGCTACGATCAAATCCCGTTCGAAGCATGTCATGGACTTTTTCATTCGTATAGCCGATCCAGCAAGTTAGCTGTTCTTCGCGGGATGGCAGTCCTTCGGTCAGGAATGAAAACGGGCTTGGCTTTTCATCCCCGTACTGAATTTCCAGTTTGTCATAATCAATAGAACGTCCGTCGATGCGCGGAGGTGTACCGGTTTTCAAACGCCCGACTTCAAAACCTAATGTTTCGAGTGAAGCGGATATCCCTACAGAAGCTCGTTCGCCCGAACGCCCCCCGCCAAAATTGGATTCCCCGATATGAATCAGTCCGTTTCCAAAAGTACCGGTGGTAAGAATCACGGCATCAGCTTCAAAAATCTGTCCCGTTTGGGTTCGGACTCCCGTGACTTTCCTGCCTTCATCATCAGTTAAAACATCCACCACGTTATCCTGGCGAAAATGAAGATTCTCTTTTTTCTCCAGTTGTTTGCGCATCATTTTGCTGTACAATGCACGATCACTCTGGCAACGGGGACTCCACATAGCGGGACCTTTACTCGTATTTAGCATACGGAATTGCAGCCCTGATTTATCGGCGACAATGCCGGAAAGTCCGCCAAGAGCATCGATCTCGCGGACCAGCTGTCCCTTTGCCACTCCGCCCATAGCGGGATTGCAGGA
>DASSAY010000158.1:0-3281 GCA_035699185.1 Balneolaceae bacterium
GCTATGGTTGAGCCGGGCTCCACCTTCAAACTGGTTACCGCTATCGCAGCTGTTGAACAAGGCAAGGTAGAATTTCACGAAAAAATTGAGACCCCGGAAAGCGGCAAATTGTTGATCCATGGCCAGTGGATGCGTGACCATGATCCGCTGGGTATGCTTACTTTTCCCGAAGTGATTATGAAATCGTCTAACATAGCGACATCTAAAATTGCTATGCGGCTTTCTAAAGATGTTTTTTATCAATACACACGTAATCTGGGTTTTGGCACCCCTACGGGCATTGATCTGCCCTACGAGGAAACCGGCTATCTTCCGAAACCTTATGAATGGAGCCAGGTAACATTAGCATGGATGTCTATCGGGTATGAAGTTTTGATTACACCCATTCAGCTGACCCAGGCCTATGCCGCTTTTGCAAACCGCGGTTCCATGATGCGCCCCTATTTAGTTGAAAAGATTGTGGACAGCAACGGCAATATCGTCTGGAAACACAACAATATCGAAGTACGGCAAATAGCAGAAAAGTCAACCCTTAAAAGGCTTTACCCTATTTTTAAAGGCGTGGTTTCCGATTCCGGAACAGCCGCACAAGCACAGGTGAAGGGCTTATCTATTGCCGGGAAAACAGGTACGGCTCAGAAGTTTATTGACGGCCAGTATCGAACCGAATATCGTTCTTCGTTTGTGGGATTCTTTCCGGCTGATGACCCGCAGTATGTTTGCCTGGTTCTGTTGGATGACCCCGATGTGTATCCCCCTTATGGCGGGTGGACCGCCGGACCTATTTTTCGTCAAACCGCCAAACGAATTGCCGGGCTGGATGACCAGATCGAAAAAGAAATTATTGAAAACGAAAGCAACAGTAAACAGTGGACCTACACGCCTGATGTAACCAATTTGACCAAAAAAGAAGCCGCAGCACTGCTTCAAAAGCAAAATTTGAATTATAGTATGACCGGTGAAGGCAGTTGGATAGTTGATCAATCACCCAAAGCGGGAGCAGAATTATCGCCGGGCGAAAAGATCACCCTTAGGCTTTCATCACCTAAAACCTTAGCAACAACAGCTGATATACCTGCAAATCATTCCATCATTCCTGATGTAATTGGCATGAGTATGCGTAAAGCCATTTTGTTGATTAACAGCCGTAGTTTTGAAGTAAAAACCATCGGTTCGGGAACGGTTCATAAACAATTTCCCGATGCCGGCAGCATTATGGAAAAAGGCGAAGCCGTACTTATTCGCGGACGCGCCAAATCATTAGAAACCATAGCAGGTGTTGAATGATGATAAGAAATCTGATAAATCAACCTGTAAGCGTCCCGAGTTTTTCGGGACCTGACAGCGTTGATTTAGTAACTGACGCTGACAGGATCTGGAAAACCGCCAGAACGCTGCCAGGTCATCAATCAAAAATCTAAAATCTATCTTTGACCTTTAAAAAACTCATATCACTTTGCGAGCCAATTGAGGTTTCCGGAACGGAGCCTGATACCATTGGTGTGCTCACCCAGGATTCCCGGAAAGTGACTGATGGCTCAGTTTTTATAGCCATTCGAGGCACTCAGGTTGACGGACATGATTTTATTGATGCCGCTATCCAAAAAGGCGCTTCCGTTGTTATTAGTGAAGAATCTTTGAAGAGTGATGAAGAAGTTTGCGTGATAAAGGTTGAAGATACACGATCGTTAATCGGGCCGTTGGCTCAGGCTTTTGAAGGCAATCCTGCCGAAAAATTAAGCGTCATCGGCATTACCGGTACCAATGGAAAAACAACGGTTGCAACGCTGGCCTATCAGGTCCTGCAAAAGCTGGATGCCAAAGTTTCGCTCCTTGGAACGGTTGATAAACGCATCAACGATAAGAAATTAGAAAGCAGGCTGACAACAGCTGATCCCATCGAATTGGCTGCTGATATGGCACAGATGGTAGAAGCAAAGTCGGAATTTTTAGTGATGGAAGTTTCATCCCACGCCCTCGATCAGGAGCGAGTGAAAGGGATTGATTTTCAAGTCGCGGCATTCACTAATTTGAGTCATGATCATCTTGATTATCACGAGAACATGAAGGAGTATGCCCGATCCAAAAAGAAGCTTTTTGATGGGCTTGATTCCAAAGCCTCAGCCATCATCAATGCTGATGATAAATATGCAGAACTTCTGGCATCAGATTGCAAGGCTCAAATAACAAACTTCAGTTTCAAAAACAACCCGCCTGTCCGCCGAAGCTTTAGCGAAGGAGGGCAACCCGAAACACGTAACCCGAAACACGTAACTCGAAATTCGCCTTGCCAAATCATTTCAAATTCTTCAAAAGGGCTACAAATCCGAGTGGACGAAACCGAAATCAAAAGTCCGCTCATCGGCGATTTCAACGCTTATAATATCGCAGAAGCTTTTTTGATCTGCCGTGAACTCGGCTTTGAGGTTGAAAATATTGCCAAAGCGCTTGAAACAGCAACCGGCGCCAGCGGACGTTTGGAACGTATCGCAACCGAAGAAGGCAAACCCGTGGTTTTGGTTGATTATGCTCACACCCCTGATGCTTTAAAAAATGTACTCTCAACTTTGGCTGAACTGAAAACCAGTAGCCAAAAGTTACACGTTGTTTTCGGTTGCGGTGGCAATCGCGACAAAACAAAGCGTCCCGAAATGGCTCGAATCGCAGAAAGATACGCGAATGGAATTACCGTTACCTCCGATAATCCGCGTAACGAAAGTCCCGATTCCATTATTGATGACATCATGAAAGGGTTTGAGTATCCGAACAAAGTGCAACGAATTACTGATCGCAGAGAAGCAATTATTCATGCTATACAAGCCGGTGATGAGCAAACTATGATTTTAATTGCGGGAAAGGGACATGAAACTTATCAGGAAATCAAAGGCAAACGCTATGATTTTGACGACCGCCAAATAGCGCGCGAAGCTCTGGAAAACAGCAACGGCAACCCCAAAAACGAGGTGGCCTGATGCTGTACGAACTTTTACACTGGCTTGAAGTAAACTACCAGCCTCCCGGTTTCAGTGCTTTTGAATTTATCACCACCCGCACGGCCATGGCTGCGGCCACCGCACTGTTTATCAGCATTATGATCGGACGGCAGATCATCAAATGGCTCGAAAAGATGCAGCTGCGTGAAGTGATCCGCGAAGACATCGGCCTGGACACACACCTTGGAAAAGCTCACACGCCAACCATGGGCGGGCTCATCATTTTACTCGCCACGCTCATCCCCGCCCTGCTCTGGATGCATATGGACAGCATCTACACCTGGATGA
>DASSAY010000159.1:0-4329 GCA_035699185.1 Balneolaceae bacterium
GAAGAAGGAGGAGATATCTGATCAACGAATAACCAACCTTCCTACAAGAATTATTTTTCTTCTTTTCCTCATCTCCCATTGAAAATAATCATTTTTCATAAAATCCATCATTTATAATCAATTTACATATTATGTAATCGTTTCTTCTTGATGTCGTCATTAGTTATTTGTTATCAGGGACAGCCAAAAGGCAAGAATTTATCTAACCACAGAGTTTGTCTATAGCTTTTTGGCGATCAAATGAATGAAGTTAATGGTGAGATGGGTGTAGAGTTGGCCTAACTTCAAGTCTGTTAGATTAAGATCTCATTAATCTAATCAAACGTTATACGTTAGATTAACAAATCTTAAAATAAAACCCATTAGATTAATTGGGTATTATACATTTCTGACTAATGGCTTTAAAAAAGGGGGGGCGGGTAAGAAGGAGGGAAAAAGTGCTTGCACACCGAAGCTTTAGCGTAGGTGGGCCCGGAGGGACTTGAACCGCGAAGCACTGCTTCGCAACATACAAGCGTGATTTTTGAAGCATTTTTTAACTTTGGTGAGGAAAGATAAATCTAAAACAATTTGATATACCTGAAGGGAGAAAAAGAGTGCCTGCACACCGAAGCCTTGTGCGAAGGTGTGGGCCCGGAGGGACTTGAACCCCCGGCCAATCGATTATGAGTCGACTGCTCTAACCAACTGAGCTACGGGCCCCGGAATCTCAAAGACGCCTAAGTTAACGGTTTCTGGAACTTGTTACAAGATCTGGATTAAGGATAAATAATACCATATCAAGAGCTGCTTTTTTACTCTTTCAGCCATTAGCTTAAAACGTATATCGATTTCATCTACCTTATGGAAGGCCAATAGTTTAATCTCTCGTTCGGGAGGTGATATTTGCAAACTGTTTAAAATGCTATTTTTTACTATATTACTTATATAAATCAAATTTATAGCCCGTCCAAAAATGAAAAAATACTTTCCATTCTTTCTTATTCTATTGGGATTCTCACTTATGATTAGCCAAAACAGCTTTGCCCAATCGAAGTCCTTGTCGCCCAGCGATGAAGCTCCTGTTTTTACAACCAAGGCCAGCTTAGCCGGTGATGAATTCACCTTTTCATTGCAAAAGGCTCTTTCCGAAGGACCGGTAGTATTGTATTTCTTTCCTGCTGCCTATACTAAAGGCTGTGACCTGGAAGCCCATACGTTCTCCACTCATATAGACAAGTTCACTGAGGCAGATGCCACCGTCATAGGTGTTTCGGCCGGTAGCATTCAGCTCCTTAGCAGGTTTTCATCGGATCCGAAATACTGCGCCGGCAATTTTCCGGTAGCTGCCGACCCTGATGGCAAGATTGCAACAATGTATGGACTTGAGTTAATTCCGCCTCAACCCGGCGCCACCGATGTGAACGGTGATCCCATTAATCACGGCTTCATTCCGCGTACGACATTCATAATAAATACAAACGGTACCATTGTTAAGGTGTTCTCATCAAGAATCGATAATATTAGCCCTGATGAACACGTGACTAAATCGTTAGCTATCGTACAAAAACTGCAATCGGACTGAACAAAGGACTAATGGTTGAGTTGTTGAATAGTTGGATCTGTGCCAATCAGCGCAATCAGATAAATCACGCCTCAAAAAACCAGCCACAGTGCCAGTAAAATAATCATCACCCATACCAGCACTTTCACAGCTATGGATTGATGCGGAAATTCATACCCGCAAATAGGGCAAACCTCAGCATCGGCATCAACGTCAACAGCACAAGCGGGACATTCTTTCGTTTTCATAGAATTCAAAATAACGAAAAATAATCGCAGTAATCCTACTTAGAAGTTTCTCTGCAGAAAAGGGATGAAAGGGACTTCTTTTTGTTTTGAGAACGAAGCTATTCTAATTTCCTGTTCATTTTTTGAACGACCAAAACAGGACAAGGGGTTGCAACCCCTTGCCTTGGGCAGGAGTCTAATAACAACTATAGCAATACAATTGGTGTTTAGAATTTAGCAACAGTCAGAAAGAGAGTAATCATCAATCATGGCAGGCAAAAACCAACTGGTTGAAATTGGGAAACGAAAATTGGAGATCTCCAATCTTGAGAAAATCCTTTATCCCGGTGAGCAGATATCCAAGGCCGAGGTGATTGAATACTACCTCAGCATCGCGCCTACGATGCTTTATCATATCAAAGGACGTCCCCTGATGCGAATTCGTTTTCCCGATGGGATCGCCGGAGAGCGCTTTTTCCAGAAAAACACGCCTGACTGGATGCCGAACTGGATTGAAACGATTTCTTTGGGCACCGAGAAGAAGAAAAACTATATGGTGGCCACCCAACCGGCATCGTTGGTCTGGCTGGCCAATCTCGCGGCGCTGGAGCTGCATCAAATGCACAGCCGCAAACCGCATTACGATGAGCCGGACTATATGGTTTTTGATTTAGATCCCCCCGAAAATGCCGATTTTCAAAAAGTGGTTGAAACAGCCTTTGCCCTAAAAGAGCATATTGAGCAGTTTGAATATCATACTTTTGTTAAAACCACCGGCGGAAAAGGCGTTCATATCGTGGTACCGATCAAGCCGCAGGCCGGAATGTCGGAGGTGCTGGAGGCCGCCAAAAAGATTTCGCAGCCTTTTGTACAAGAGCATAATGATGAAACGACCCTGCAAATCAAAAAGAATGCACGCAAAGGCAGAATCTTAATTGACATCTACCGCAATCGCAGGCACCAGACCATTGTTTCACCCTACAGCCTGCGGGGAAGAGCGGGGGCGCCGGTTTCCATGCCGTTAAGCTGGGATGAACTGGCAGCGACCGAAAGCTCGGCAAAATATCACCTGAAAAATGCGGTGGAAAAGGTGAAAACAGACGGTGATGCCTGGGAGGGAATCGGGGGTTATGCCACGGTTCTTCATACAAAGCGGTCAGCAAAAATCACCCCTAAAAAACCGGATAATTCACCCCGCCACAAATCGCCCGAAGAGTTGGATGAATACAGCAAAAAAAGAAACTTCACCAAGACGAAAGAGCCGGGTAGCGAGGAAATAACGGGTGAAGGAAATCGCTTCGTGATTCAGCGCCATCACGCCTCGCGGCTGCATTATGACCTGCGTCTCGAACAAGACGGTGTGCTGAAATCATGGGCGGTGCCGAAGGGCTTGCCCCCGCGTCCCGGGGTGAAGCGGCTGGCGGTTCAAACCGAAGATCACCCGCTTAAGTATTTAACTTTTGAGGGCACCATTCCCAAAGGAGAGTACGGCGGGGGCGATATGTGGATTTACGCACAGGGCAAGTACGAAACAACCCAAAAGAAGAAGAATGGGCTGTATTTTCGGCTGGAAAGCGAGGCGGTGAGCGGCGAATATCGCATGCACAAGATGAAGGGCGAAGAGTGGCTGCTGGAAAAGGTGGAGCAGCCCCAGGTAGACTGGCTAAACGATCAGATTGAGCCGATGCAGGCCGTTAGCGTTGACGAGCCGCCTAAAGGCGATTACGTCTATGAGGTGAAATGGGATGGAATCCGCGCACTGATTGCTTTAGAAGACGGACAAATTCGCATCCGCACACGAAACCAAAATGATATAACGAAGCAGTTTCCCGAATTGCAGGATGCCGGAGCTCTTCGCGCTACTTGCGGGTTGTTTGACGGGGAGATCGTCTGTCTTGACGAACAGGGAAAACCATCCTTCCAAAAGGTGATTCACCGGATGAAGCGGTCGGATAAATCAGCGATAGAAAGATTATCGAAAACCCAGCCCGCCTATTGCTATGTCTTTGACTGTCTCTATCTGGATGGGCGTCCCATCACAAAAGAACCGCTTTTGTGGCGGTATGAATGGCTGAATGATTCAATCAAAACAGGGACCAATTACCGCATGAGCGAGATGATTGAAGACGGCGAGGCATTATTCAAGGCGGCGAAGGAGCATGGGCTGGAGGGCATCATGGCGAAGAAAAAAGACAGCCAATATTTGCCGGGTAAGCGATCTGATTTCTGGCAGAAAATCAAAGTCAGGCATACGGTAGATTGTGTGGTTATCGGTTACAGCAAGGGGAAGGGGGACCGGTCGAAATATTTCGGGGCGTTGTATATGGCGGAGCGAAAGGATGATGAACTTGTGTACCGGGGAAAGGTGGGAACCGGATTTAACGAGCAATCAATAAGGGAAGTTTATGAAGAATTGGAAAAAATTGACCGGGTGAAGAAACCTTCGGATCCGATGGTGCCGGATGAAAAAAAGGCCGTTTGGGTAGAGCCGAAAGTGGTTATTGAGATCACTTATGCTCGGATGTCGAGCAATGAGATATTCAAAGAGTCCGTATTCGT
>DASSAY010000160.1:0-2407 GCA_035699185.1 Balneolaceae bacterium
CTGTACGCTCGAATCTATGAATGATGCCCGTCAAATTGCCGTAAAACATGGCTTCAAACATTTTATTGTTGATATCCGCGATGAATTCGGCGGCTGGGTAATCGACCGCTTTGTGGAAGATTATATGGAGGGCCGAACGCCTAACCCTTGCGTGCTTTGCAATACCCATATCAAATGGGCGGCCTTGTTGCGCCGTGCCGATAATCTGGGCTGTGATTTCATCGCTACCGGTCATTATGCGAAGGTACGCGAAGAAAACGGCCGGCACGTAATTTCGCGGGGACTTGATCCCAAGAAGGATCAATCTTACGCTCTGTGGGGGGTGAAGCAAGAGCATTTGGCGCGTACTAAATTTCCCTTAGGCAATTTTGAGAAAACGAAAATTCGTGATCTTGCCGCAGAATTCGGCCTCACTAAAGTAGCCAAAAAGCCGGATTCTTATGAAATCTGCTTCGTTCCGGATGATGATTACCGCCGTTTTCTAAAAGATCGTGTGGAAGGGCTCGAAGAAAAAGTAGCCGGCGGCAAAATTATCGATCAGCAAGGAAAAGTAGTGGGCGAGCACGAAGGCTATCCTTTTTATACCATCGGCCAACGTCGCGGACTGGATATCGCGCTCGGAAAACCGGTGTATGTCACCCACATCAACCCTGAAACCAATGTGATCACCATTGGCGAGAAAAAAGATTTGGTGAGTACAACGTGCCGCGCCAAAGACATCAACCTGAGTAAATACACAAAGATACCGGCCGATGAAATGGAAGTAACCGCCGCGATCCGTTATAATGATGACGGTGCCATCGGTCATTTAACGCAAGTAGGTGATGATGAAATTGAAGTTACATTCCCTACAGGACGTGAAGCCGTTGCCCCCGGCCAAGCCGTGGTTTGTTATGAAGGCAATGACGTGATTGCCGGTGGATGGATTCACAAAGTAAATGTAGATCTAAACGTACTGCAAGAAGCATAATTTAAATGTTTTCAGCACGTTCTTAAGCCTGTTCCATTGGGATAGGCTTTTTTTGTAGATTGAAACTTTGTATATATTAAACAAGTAAAAGCAAGAGCAAGAATTTTAAATCTTATACTTCATTCCATGAAAAAATCAGTTCATTACCTGTCGGCTATGATTATGGTCGCTTGTTTCACCCAGCCTGCCGTCGGACAATTTGAAGGCACCATTACTTATCAAAGTTATGAATATTCCGATAATGGCGAGCGGGAAAAGCAGGATGAATTTACTCTGTACATCACCCCCAATCGAATCATGCTGCAGGGAAATGATAAATACAATTTTATGGGTTCCATCGAAACCGAGGGCGTTTTAGTACGTCTCGACCGCCAGGATTTTATTTTTATGACAGGTGATAAACAAGCACTTTCCATCTCAAAAACCGACATCATTTCTATGATGAATATGTTTGGGGCCGGCTCGCAGTCGAATAGTGATGATGAAGAAATCCGTTATAAAAAAACGGGTGAGAGCAAAAGCATTCTTGGCTACCCGAGCGATAAGTTTGTTTTCAAGGATGATGAAGGCCACAACACCATCGTTTGGATGACCAAAGATATTGATGTGAACTGGGGCATGCTGGCCGAGCCCTGGGGAAATAATGCCGACAATTTAATCAGCGGCGGTTTTCCAATGGATGTTGTTTTCAAAGAAAAATATTTTCCGGTTAAGGTACAGGGTTATAAAAATGGAGAACTGGTAACGGTACTCGAAGCGGTTAAAGTTGACCGTTCTGCCGTACCCCGTGCAATGGTTGATGTGCCGAATGGAGTGCAAATACTTAGCTTTCAGGAATATTTATTTCGCGAAATGAGCCAGTGATTTTTAGCTTGATATTCATGTCGATCAGAGAATTCAAGTTACCAAAGAACTCTTAAAAGAATTTATTTTGCCCTGGCTACTAAGTATGACGTTGGTGGTGTCTGTAATAATGGCACCGGCTGTACTCTATTTGATATGGCGATATTTTCAATCAGCTAAAATCGTTTTTGATCAAAAATGGGTTCGAAAGATCATTCCTATTTTGTTGCTTTCTTTTTATGTATTTCCCATCTGCGGGCTCCTCGACTTTTTTATCTCAGGTTCTGTTGATGTCCTAAAATATTTCAAACCTATCGTTTACTGGTTCTGGTTTGGCTTGGTCTTTACCTTTCAATTAGCCACCTGGGTGATTATTGCCGACATCATCAAAATCATAGCCGGTTTTTTTACTGAACAAAGGCAGGCTTTGGTTAGAATGTATGCCCGCGCCATGCTGATTTTACTGCCGGTGCTGCTCGTATTCACCGCCTGGAAAACCTATCATCAAACCACTTCTATCGTTATCGATAACATAGAACTTTCGGTTGAAGGACTTCCGTCTGCACTCGAAAATTTTAAAATTGTTCATATTTC
>DASSAY010000161.1:0-7199 GCA_035699185.1 Balneolaceae bacterium
CAATAAAATGCTCTTCCAGTTTTTCCTGCTGATTTCCATCACAGGTTACCACCACGCCTGATTGGGCCTCGCTGTAGAGCACTTCGTGTTTATTGACCCTCATTTTATCTACTGAAACTTTGGCGCCTTTGCCAGAGAAAATCGCCATTTCGGCCAAAGCTATCGCCAGTCCGCCATCGGAAATATCATGAGCGGCGTTTACTATTTGCTGTTGAATCACATCCAGCAAAACCGCTTGGAAACGAGCTTCAAACTCCAGATTTATTTCCGGAGCGTTGCCGGTGGTCAGGCCGTGAACAGTATGCAAATATTCGCTGCCGCCCAGCCCTTTTCGCTTGGCTCCAATGTAGTAGATGGTATCATTTTCGTTTTTAAACTCCGGCGTCATCCGGTGGTTTTCCAAATCTTCAATCAGACCCAGCATCCCGATCACCGGTGTGGGGAATACCGCGGCCTTTGGATTTTCGTTGTAAAAACTCACATTACCGCCCGTTACCGGCGTATTGAAGGCCTTACAAGCATCGCTCATTCCACCCAATGCTTCTTTAAAAGTCCAATACATTTCTGGATCATATGGATTTCCGAAATTGAGGCAATTTGTAATGGCCATTGGTTTGGCGCCGCTGCAAACTACATTTCGCGCCGCTTCCGCCACGGCAATTTGTCCCCCGCGACGGGGATTTAAGTACACATAGCGGCCATTACAATCGGTTTTAACCGCCAGCCCCCTGTTCGTTCCTTTGATGCGAATCACGCCTGAATCGGAAGCACCGGGACCGCTCACCGTATTGGTACGGACCATCGTATCGTACTGCTCATACACCCATCTTTTGGAGGCGATATTCGGTGCTCCCAGCAGCTGCTTTAAAATTTCGTTGTGATCGTCGGGATGATCGAGCGAATCCATATCAAAGGCCTGCGTTTGGTTCAGATACTGTGGCGCTCTGGTTTCACGAACGTATTGCGGAGCTCCGCCACCAAGCACCAGGCTATCGGCCGGAATATCGGCTTTGACCTCTCCGTCCTTGAGATAGGTTACATTTTTCCCGTCGGTTACTTCACCGATCACCACGGCATCAACATCCCATTTTTTATAAATATCTATGATTTCCTGCTCGCGTCCTTTGTGGGCCACCACCAGCATCCGCTCCTGGCTTTCAGAAAGCAGCAGTTCATAGGCGGTCATGCCGTCTTCACGGGCGGGGACTTTATCGAGGTCAATCGTCATTCCGCATTCACCTTTGGCGCTCATTTCGGATGATGAACAGCTGATTCCCGCCGCTCCCATATCCTGCATGCCCACAACGCCGCCGTTTTTGATCACTTCAAGGCTGGCTTCAAGCAATAATTTTTCTGCAAAAGGGTCGCCGGCCTGCACACTGGGTCGTTTTTCTTCACTCTTCTCACTAATTTCTTCCGAAGCAAACGTCGCCCCGTGAATACCGTCTCGTCCCGTACTGGAGCCCACAATAATCACCGGATTTCCGGCTCCCTCGGCTATGGCTGAAACGGTTTCCCCCTCTTTCACAATGCCCACACTCATAGCATTGACCAGCGGATTTCCCTCATACTTTTCATCAAAATAAATTTCGCCACCCACAACCGGAACGCCGAATGAATTACCGTAATCAGCGATGCCGCGCACCACGCCATCGAGCAGAAAGCGAACGCGCGGAGTTTCCAGATCACCAAACCGGAGGGAATTCAGGCTGGCAATAGGACGCGCACCCATCGTAAAAATGTCACGATGTATGCCTCCCACGCCGGTTGCCGCCCCTTCATACGGTTCAATCGCCGATGGGTGATTATGGCTTTCCACCTTGAATGCGCACGCCAGCCCATCACCGATGTCCACCAGTCCCGCGTTTTCTTCACCCGCTCCCACCAGCAACTGCGGACCTTCATTCGGCAGCTTTTTAATTTCCAGAATGGAGTTTTTATAGGAGCAATGTTCACTCCACATCACCGAATAAACCCCCAGTTCCGTGAAGGTTGGGATTCGTCCTAAATACTCTTTGATTTGCTCAAACTCTTCTTCGGTAAGGCCATGATCTTTTGCCAGTTCGAGCGTTACTTCGGGTTCTGTTGCTATTTGGGACATGGTTGAATGGCTGTCTATTTTAGGATTTGGTATAAGTATAGGGGGTATACGGGAATAAGGTTTCGCTGAAAAAGCTTATACATTTAAAAATTTGCACAGATCTTTACAATCGCTAAACACAAAATCTGCTTTCTCATATTGCTGGCAATTCCCATTATCTGTGAACCAGGCGGTATTCCATCCAAAGTTCGCGCCGCCTTCGATGTCCGATGAGTAAGAATCACCGACATACAGAATTTCGTCAGGCTCAACTCCCGCAAGTTCGGTTGCATGTTGAAACACTTTGGGATCCGGTTTCAAAACTCCCACTTCTTCTGAAATGACGGTATGAGTGGCGGATTTATGAAGACCAAATTTTTCAAACTTCAATCGCTGAGTTTCGGCAAATCCGTTTGTTAAAAGCCCGGCGGGAAATTTTTGAAGCACTCTCAGGTACATACTTTCCGCGCCGTTGATCCACTGCCAATGATTTTGATAACACTGCAAGTAATAGTTCCCTACTTTCTCGTACTGGGCCGCATCAAGGGATAACTGCTGTAAAGTCATTTCAAAACGGTTTCGCTGGAGCTCTTCACGGTTTACATCGCCCCGGCTGTACAGCAGCCACTGTTCAACATTTACTTCATGATATACTTCAGCCAAAGCTTCTGAAACTATATTGTTAAAAATAGAAAAGTTGCCATGAACATCACCCAAAGCGGCCCTTTCAGCGGTTTTATGATCAAGGAGCGTATCATCCAAATCGAAATAAATAAATTTGTACGGCAATTTTGCTATATCTTTCATTAAAAAAACGAGTTCAAAGATAGGAAACTCCTTGGGTATCATAAAATTGTTTTGATTAAGAGTTCGCATAGAGTTGCATAAGAAAGATTTTTATGGAATACGGAATACGTCATATTCTTCGTTATTATCACTCATTTAGAAACACATTTCTATATCTTTGGCGTAGAACGTATCAATTCGGCTCAACTTTCGTATATTAAGCCTCATTAATTTTAAAATGAATAAATCGGCAGCATGAATATTAAGACAATTATTGGTATTGGCGTCGTTGTTTTACTGGCGTTTTGGGGAATCAGCATTTATAACGGAATGGTTCAAAAAGAGGAAACCGTGAACCAGGCTTGGGCACAGGTAGAGAACCAGTACCAGCGGCGGGCAGATTTGATTCCGAATTTGGTAGCGACCGTTAAAGGAGCTGCTAATTTTGAACAGGAAACGCTTACGAATGTGATTGAAGCGCGAAGCAAGGCCACCTCCATTCAGGTAAGCGCGGAGGATTTGAATGATCCTGCAAAATTACGACAGTTCCAGCAGGCGCAGCAACAACTTTCGGGAGCTTTGTCCCGGCTTATGGTAACGGTGGAACGGTATCCCCAGCTACAAGCCAATCAAAACTTCCTTGCATTGCAAGACCAGCTTGAAGGTACTGCAAATCGCATCACTACCGAACGAATGCGCTTTAACCGGGCGGTTCAAAATTATAATACAGCTATCCAAAAATTTCCGAAGAATCTCTTTGCGGGACTTTTTGGCTTTGATGAAAAAGCCTATTTTGAGGCTGAAGAAGGGGCTGAAGAAGTACCTGATGTACAGTTTTAAATGACTTATTAATAAATCGCAAAATGCAACCACCCTTGTGCCCCTCCTTTAAAAGGAGGGGATTCCTGCTAAGTCAAGATTTTTGAATCGGTTTACTTTTCTCCCCTTTTCAAGGGAGATGCAAGTGGGGTTGCTGGCAGTACATCACAAGTTCATTCTTTTATATGAAAATGAATAAAAATAGCAACAAATTTTAGAGCAATGCCTTCTCAAAAGTTTTTAACAGAATCGCAAGAGCGGCAAATTATAAAAGCCATTGAAAAAGCCGAGCAGCAGACTTCGGGTGAGGTTCGCGTTCATATTGAACATCATTGCAAGGGTGAACCGCTTGAACGTGCCGCAAGAATTTTTCAGGATCTCGGGATGAATCAAACCGAGTTGCAAAATGGAGTTTTGATTTATATCGCTGATGAAGATCACAAGGCGGCGGTGTATGCCGGGAAAGGCATTTATAATCAGGTGGAGAACGATTTCTGGAGTGATGTACTGCATATTTTAACGGAGCATTTTAAGAAAGGTGAGTATGAAAAAGGTATTATAGCCGCTGTTACAAAAGCAGGCGCTAAACTTTTTGAAATGTTTCCTTATCAGAAAGCAGATATCGACGAGCTTTCTAACGATATCAGTTATAACGATAATCAATCATAAGTTTTTTAATGTCACCCCGAGGAATTCAGTGATTTTCTGAATGACGAGGATCTCAAATGTATTAAAGACAGATACTTGAATTGAGGAAAAAGTGGTATCAACGTTTGAGATCCCTCACATTCGTTCGGATGACTTAAGAAAAAATTTTTAATTGGAAAAGCACAAGTTTTAATATGTTTTTAGTGATGCAAAACCGCACAAAAATTATTCTGCTGAACCTCCTGGTTTTAGGATTTTTCCTGATTCCCTCATTCGCAGCGGCACAGGAACTCCCCTTTCCCTCCAAGCCGGTAGGAATGGTGAATGATTTTGCTGAAATAATTCCTGCCAACCAACAGCAGCAGCTGGAAACCAAACTACGGAATTACCGCGATACCACGACTAATGTCCTTGCTATCGCCACACTACCCGACCTAAAAGGCTATAATGCGCAACGGGTGGGCACTTACCTGTTTAATGAATGGCAAATGTGGCATGAAAAGCGCTATAACGGTGTGCTGATTCTTGTAGCGCCCCAAGAACAAAGAGTACGAATTGAAGTAGGCTACGGGTTGGAAGGTGCTATAACCGATATTATGGCGGGACGAATAATCAGGCAGTTAATAGCACCAGAATTTAAACAGGGTGATTTTTATGAAGGACTTGATAAAGCGACCTCAGCAATGATCAGCCTGGCTGCGGGAGAATATGAAGGAAATTTAACCGAGCGAAGAGCTTCTAACGGCAATGATATCGCTTCATTTATCATTTTTGTGCTCTTTATGGTTTTTGTGGTTTATTCATCATCGCGCCGCGGTGGCGGAAAGGGCGATGGGGATGGCAAGGGAGGACGTCGTCGTACATTGGGTCCTGCTGGCCTCATCTTTCTTGGTACCGGCCTTGGCGGATTCGGCGGAGGCCGTGGAGGCGGCTTTGGCGGAGGAGGCGGTGGATTTGGAGGCTTCGGCGGTGGCGGAGGCTTCGGCTCAGGTGGAGGCGGCGCCGGCGGAGGCTGGTAACTTTTGGATGTTAGAAGTTGGAGTTTAGAAGTTAGAAGCTGGAGCCAGAATATTAGCTGTGAGGGAGTTGTACTCCCGAACCTATAGTGAATGGAGAAAGTTAGATTTTTATCTACTTCCGGCCTCTAAATTCTAATTTCCATCTTTTAATCCATCCAGTGCTTGCTCGAGATCAGCGATAATATCGTCCACAGTTTCAACCCCTACCGCTAATCGTACCAATCCGTTTGTTATTCCGGCTTTCTGCTTTGCTTCTTCATCAATTACTGAATGAGTCATTGAAGCGGGGTGCTGAATGAGCGTATCAACCGTACCGAGGCTTACAGCCAAAGTACAGAGATCAACGTGGTTCATTATATGAACACCGGCATCGAAACCACCTTTAAGTTCAAAACTAAGCACTCCTCCGTATCCATTTTCAAAAAGATCCGAAGCCAGGGCATGATCTTTATGAGAAGGTAAACCCGGATAATAGACCGCGTTTACTGCAGAATTATTTTCTAAAAATTCCGCGACCTTCATCGTATTTTCTGCATGACGCTGCATGCGTAGTGTAAATGTTTTCAGCCCGTTTAGGTTAAGCCAGGCTTCAAACGGACTCATCACCCCGCCTAAATTTTTTCGGTAAACCGGCAAATTATACTTTTCGATTAATTCCTTTCGTCCGGTTAATATCCCGCCGATCAGCGTTCCGTGTCCGTTGAGATATTTTGTAGTTGAATTTAAAACCACATCCACTCCTTTTTCCAAAGGACGCAGATGGTATGGCGAAGCAAAGGTGTTATCAACCATAAAAAGCACATCATATTTTTGCGCTAATTCGGCAATAGCAGGAATGTTTAGCACTTCCATCGTTGGATTTGCTATCGTTTCGCCATAAATCACATTAACATTTGAATGCTCCTGCAGCTTATTTTCAAGTGATTCTAAATCGTTGAGATTTATAAAATGTGTTTCGATTCCAATTTCAGGAGCTTCTTCTTTTAAAAATTGTCCGGTACAACCATATAGAGAAGGCTGTGCGATGATGCCGCCCTGTTTTGCCGTAGCTATAAAAGCGGTCGTAATAGCGGCCATGCCACTGCCGAAAGCCATTGAGCTAATGCCGGCAGATTCATAAAGCCGGCCTCCCTCTAATTTAGAGATTGCTTTTTCAAAAAGTTCAACCGTAGGATTGCCGAGGCGCGTATAAGAATGGCTGGCTCCTCCCTCCTCGCCGGCAAAGAATTTTTTGCCGCTTTCTACCGAATCAAAGCTAAAGGTTGATGTTTGATAAATGGGCATTCCATGCGCTCCAAATGGATCTTTTGTAGGGTGATCGGCATGAACGGCTTCGGTTTCAAAACTATACTTTTGGTTTTTCATTGGTCTGTAATTCTTCAATGGGGATATGATAATTTTCTTTCTTTGTAGATAACACAATCTTACTGTCCAAGCGCTGAACACCGGGCAGGCGGATCAGCTTTTGATTCATAAATTCTTCGTAGGCGCGCATATCTTTTACCACTATCTTCAGCAGAAAATCTTCACCGCCCGTAATATGATAGCAAGCCTGAATTTCAGGCAGCTTATCAATCTCATCACAAACCTCGTTGAGCGTGTGCATCTGATGGACTGATAATATGAGGGAGCAAAAAACTACTAAATCGCATCCAACTGCTTCCGCGTCAATTTGTGCTCCATAACCTTTAATAATGCCCTTTCTCTCCAGCCGTTTGACCCGCTCCAGGGTAGGCGTAGTCGTCAATCCTATCTTCTCAGCTAATTTATTATTGGGAATACGTCCGTCTTTTTGCAGGATAGACAGTATCTTTTTGTCAATATGATCTAAATTATAATCAGCCATT
>DASSAY010000162.1:0-6135 GCA_035699185.1 Balneolaceae bacterium
GGTGTTACAGATGCACCTGATGCCAATGTTTTAATTTGGCCTATTCCTGAAGGAGAAATGGATGTGAACCCGAATATAAAACAAAATGATGGTTATACCGGAGGTTAATTCATCCGGAGATTAATTCACAATTATTCCCAAAGCCGCCTTGAATTTTCAAGGCGGCTTTTTTAGTATTCCCTTTTTTTAATTTTTGCGGTCGAGATGGATAGGAGGAAAAGAGTCTTTGAATCCGTCGGATCGCAAAAGCAGCGTTCAGACGGTATATTACTTCGGGTTTGTTGCCCAAACACTGGTTTCGGTGATGAATCCACGATCCGGGAGGCGAAGCATATCACATATGGCCCGGGCTATGTCATCAGCAACCAGTTTAGTTTCATTAAAAGCCCGTTCGCCTTCACCCGCATTTTCATAAAACCGGGTTTGCACTTCGCTTGGGTTGATTTGCATCACCCGAATATTATGGGGACGAAGCTCGGCTCTCCAGCATTCCGTCAGTGCGCCCAGCGCAAATTTACTGGCGCAGTAAGCCGAGCCTCCTTCAAACCCTCTTTTACCCGCCGAGGATGAAACATTGATGATGTTGCCGTAACTATTTTGAATGAAATGTTTGGCAGATTCGCGGGCCGCCAGCATTGCGCCTACGGTGTTTACACGAAACTGGCTTTCAAAATCGCTAAGTGAAAGGTTGATCAATTTAGTGAAGTGTCCATATCCCGCATTGTTGATCAGCACGTTAAAACCATCCAGTTTCCTGGCCGTTTGTTCAACCAGGTTGATGACTGAAGCTTCATCCCGTACATCACAAACGATAGGAACGGCGCCGATTCCATTGGCGGCATCAATAAGCTTACTCTTTGTTCTTGCGGCGATAACGACTTGGGCTCCTGCATCAACAAGTTGTTTTGCAGTTGCCTTTCCGATACCCGAACTGCCACCCGTTACCAGTACTTTTGCGTCTTCTAAATTCATAGCGGTTATTTTGTGTTGAATCGTTCACTCTTTTAAAAGAATAAATAGCTGTAAGGAGTTCCTTTTCTCCTACCGTCTGATGAAGCTCGTTTAAACGAGCTTCCGAATTTAGGACTTATCTACAATTTTTGGGCTTCACTTTGAATCAATTTCCAGGCCGCATCCACATGCCGCTGTTCAACCCGCGTGTTTCCAATCACCATTCGAATCGTGAATTTGCCGGTGAGCTTCGTGTGGGTAAGGAACAGCTTGCCGCTCTGCTGAATCTGGGCGAGCAGCTTTTCATTCCATTCGTTTAGCTTTTGTTCATCCGAAATATGACCGGGATGATATCGAAAGCAAAGCAGGTTGAGCGGCGCAGGAGCCAGCAGTTCAAAATCTTCATGCTGCTTTATTTTCTGTTTTAAGTTTTGTGCGAGTGAAATATGATATCGAAGCTTTTCCCGCAAGCCTTTCACCCCGAAATTTCGCAGCACAAACCACAGTTTTAAAGCCCGGAACCGTCTTCCCAGCGGAATGCCCCAGTCGCGGTAATTTTTAACACGCTCATCTTCTGCGGTTTTGAGATACTCCGGCAAGATTTCAAAAGTGCGTACCAGCAGGCTTTCATCCTTCATATAAAAAGCCGAGCAGTCAAAATTGGTAAACATCCATTTGTGGGGATTGAAGACAAAAGAGTCAGCCAGTTCTACGCCTTCACTCATCCATCGCATTTCGGGCAGGGCAAGAGCAGTGCCTGAATAAGCGGCATCCACGTGGAGAAAGACATCATACTTTGTGCAGATTTCGGCAATCACTTTGAGTGGATCGACAGCCGTAGATCCGGTCGTGCCGATGGTGGCAACAACGGCAGCGGGTTGATGTCCCTTTTCGAGGTCATCACGAATTGCTTTTTCCAAAGCTTCGGGCTTCATGGCAAAGTGTTCATCAACCGCTACTTTACAGAGATTTTGGCGTCCGAATCCCGCAATTTTTACATCCTTTTCAATGGAGGAATGGGTTTCTGATGAGCAATAAATCTTAAATTTATGATCACCGGAAAAACCTTGTTCATTGATCAAAAAATCACTTACTTTTTCGCGTGCCATCAGCAGGGCACAAAGGGTAGAGGTGGAAGCGGTGCTTTGAATCACCCCGGTGAAAGAATCGGGCAAATCAATAAGTTGGCGCAGCCATTCCATCACCCGTTCTTCGAGTTCAGTGGCGGCGGGTGAGGTAAGCCAGCTCATACATTGAGCGCCGAGGGTAGCGGTGAGCATTTCGCCTAAAACCGAAGGATAACTGCTGTTGGCAGGAAAATAGCCCATAAAATAGGGACTTTGCCAATGGGTTATCCCCGGCATGATGATCTCTTTAAAATCATCGAACATCGCCTCGAAGGCTTCGCTTTCTTCGGGGGCAGAACCGGGAAGCTGAGCCAGAATTTCTCCCGGATTTATATTCGGACTGACCGGATAGTTTTCGACTTCTTCAAAATAATCGGCCATCCAGTCGACCAGTTCATGAGCTTGCTTGCGAAATTCTTTATTGTCCATTTGGTCTTACTTTCTTTTAATAACCTATAATTGACTTAAATTAGCACAAATATTTATAACCGCAAGGTCCGCTAAGTTTTCGCAAAGGGACGCAAGGAGAGCTTTTCTTCGCGTACTTTGCGCAAACTCTGCGCTCTCTGCGGTTCATCAGATTAAAATTTTATGTCCCGAAACCGTCTCGAGCACTACAAAACCATCACCACTTCGGCTGCAAAAGAGCTGCAGCAAGAGCTGAGTTTACGAATTTCGCTGACAAACCTGGAGGCGCAGCCAAAGCTAATCGCCGGTGCCGATATCTCTTTTAATCGCGGCTCTGATAGGATGCATGCCGCCATTATTGTGTTGAAGTTGCCCGGGTTGGAGATTGTAGCGCGTTCGCTTGTTTCTGATCGAACCGATTTTCCCTACATCCCGGGCTACCTGGCCTTTCGTGAGCTCCCCGCTCTGTTTTTGGCGTGGCAGCAGCTTCAGATCAAGCCTGATGTGCTCATCCTCGACGGACACGGACTCGCTCATCCTCGAAAGATGGGCGTTGCTACGCATTTCGGGATCGAAATTGATCACCCTACCATCGGTTGTGCCAAGAATATTTTAGTGGGAGATCATGAACCATTGCCTCTTGAAAAAGGTTCTTTTGCGCCGCTTTTTCATGAGGAACAACAACTGGGCATTGCACTGCGAAGCCGCACCAATGTGAAGCCCATTTTTATATCACCCGGCCACCGCCTTTCTTTCGATGATACTTATAACATCATCATGCAAACACTGCCGAAATACAAACTGCCGGAAACCACGAGAATGGCGCACCTTTGGGCTAATAAATTGCGAAGAGGAGAGTGCGAAGCAGGGTACAGTGAGCAGTGGTAGTAGCAGGAGGCAGGAGACTTATTCCCTACTCCTATAAATGCTGCAAGTTTATAACTTATGGTTTAACTGTTACACAAAGCTACACGAATAAGACTCAAAGATTCACTAAGAAAACTTTTTGCAACCTAAGCTTGGTGCGAGTGTCCCGCTCGTACCATAGCAACAGTATCTGAAATAAAAATTATCCATTATTCGAGTAAATCCTTATACCACTATACCTTTATACCTTATACCCCCAATCCTTTTTAAAACCGACTCCGCGGCATGAAAACCGCACATGCCATGAACGCCGCCACCGGGTGGGGTGGAAGCTGAAGAAATATACATATTGCTTTCGGGAATGTGATAAGGATCAAAAAACCCCGCTGGACGTGTAAAAAGCTGGGTGATGTCCTGCCTGCCGCCGTTAATATCCCCGCCGATATAATTTGGATTGTAGGCATGCATCGCCTGCGTATTCATCGTGTTTTGGCCTATAATGCAGTCGCGAAAGCCGGGGGCAAAGCGTTCAATTTGATTCAAAATCGGTTCGGTCATGTCTTTGGTTGATCCGTTTGGTACATGACAGTAAGCCCAGCCGGTATGTTTGGCATCGGGAGCGCGGGTGCCATCAAAAAGGCTTTGCTGGGCCAGAAGCACATACGGTTTGTCGGGATGATGGCCGTGGGCGATCATCTTTTCCGAAGCGGCGATTTCTTCAAAACTACCGCCCAAATGAACGGTGCCGGCTTTTCGGCAAAGATCATCCTTCCAGGGAATAGGCTCACTCAGGGCCAGATCAATCTTAAAAACGCCCGGCCCGTATTCGAATTTGCGGAGCCTCCTTGCGTAGCTCTCATTTAGTGCATCTCCGGCGATATCAAGAATCTGTTTCGGAGTGGTATTGAATAAAACGACATCGGCCGGAGGCAGTTGGTCGAGCGAGCTAATTTCAGCCCCGGTTTCAATATTGCCTCCCAAAGCTATAAAATAAGAAGCCAACGACTGGGTGATTTGTTGAGAGCCGCCTTTGGGAAAAGGCCAGCCGTTGGTGTGAGCGGTGATGGCCATCACCAGTCCGATGGCTGCCGAAGAAACAGCATCAAAAGGCAGAATGCTGTGGGCAGCTAATCCTCCGAAAAGGGCGCGGGCTTTGCCGGTTTGAAACATCCCTGCTACCGCTTTAGCCGATCGCAACCCCAACATTCCAAACTTGGCCAACAATAAAGGATGGAGCGGAAGCGGGTTGAAAGGAGACAGAATCTGCGGACAGAGCTCCTGCCATGATTCAACAAAAGGAGCGATGATGCTGCGATACGTTTCTTCGTCTTTTCCTAAGCGATCAGCGGTTACATTCAACGAACGGGAAAGAGCGGCGGCCGGCTGATTATCCAGCGGGTGAGCAGCGGGAATGTCTGGAAATATCCATTCAAGTCCGTGCTCTTTGAGTGGCAGGGATGCAAAAAAAGGGGATGCTTTGGCCATTGGGTGAATGGCTGAGCAGACATCATGCCGAAAGCCGGGCAGGGTTAATTCACAAGTGCGTGTACCCCCGCCGATGGTTTTCTCTTTTTCGAAAACCTTTACGGAGAGCCCTTCTTGCGCCAGGCGAATAGCGGCTGCAAGTCCATTGGGGCCCGATCCTATAACGACAGCGTCAAACGACATGAGAGTTTGGTTAGTTTTGAAACTTATGAAGAGTAGAAAGTAACAAGTAGAGAGTAGAAAGTATACCTATCTTAAATAAGTTATAGTTACTAATGTTCAAAGCCCTGGTGCGGGCAAGAAATGACGGGAATTGATGAAATCAGCTAATGATTTGGGTATGAAAAAGTTTTTTTAGGTTCTTCTTGATGATTGGCAAATAAATGATAAATTGAAGGTGAATTAAAGAGGAAAAACAAATAAGTAGAGTTGGGATTTTAATTAAAAAATTGCAAATTATATGCCATTGACGTACCTTGGTAAAAGAATCAACCATTAACAATGGAGTTTTTTGAGACGTCAATATTTACTAAACAAATTTCAAGATTTATTTCTGACCAAGAATATCATCTTCTTCAATTGCAATTATCTATTAGGCCGGAATCCGGAGATGTGATAAAAGGAAGCGGAGGTATTCGAAAAGTGAGATGGGCAGGATCAGGACGTGGAAAAAGAGGCGGTATAAGAGTTATTTACTTCTACTATAAAAATGATAATCAAATTTATATGCTTTATGCTTATCCTAAAAGTAAAAAGGATGATCTCTCAAAAGACCAGTTAAAACAACTTAAAAGGCTGGTGGAGGAACAACTGCTATGAATGAAAAAATGTTTAGCGAATTACTCGAAAGTATCAAACAAGCTTCGGACATCCGAAAAGGCAAACAAAAACCAACAAGGCAGACTGTAATAGAGGAGCCTGATGTAGCAGCTATTCGTAAAAAGTATGAGATGACTCAACAGGAGTTTTCTTCTTTGCTTGGTATTAGCGTAGCCACTTTACGCAACTGGGAACAAGGCAGACGTAAACCACAAGGTCCGGCAAAAGTGTTGCTAAAGATAGCTGAAAAACGCCCGAAAGCGATATTGGAATCTTTGGCAAATTAACGGCAAAACACTTTTCAAGTTCTTCTTGAAGGATAGGAAATAAATGAAAGGATTACTATGAAAATTCAAGTTTACGATATAAAAAGCTGCAACTTTCATAATTGCTGCTCTCATTCATTCCGGTGTGCTTGTTACCGGTTACGAACATCATGCCGCACGCATCGTGGAAAGCGTAATCGCTGTTGTTCTGC
>DASSAY010000163.1:0-2412 GCA_035699185.1 Balneolaceae bacterium
GCAATATTTTACGTACTGCTTGAGGCCCTGATCCCACGAATGATAACTCCCCTCATTCACACTATAAATAGCGCCAAAATCGGGAATCTTCACATTTTTCTCCGATAAAACAAACTCCCCGATACTGGGATCAAGCGTAAAAAGCGAAACACCGGCTCCCGTTGTGTAAGCCATCATCGTGCTGGAGCCATAAAGTACATAACCCGAAGCCACCTGCTTCGTTCCCGGCTGCAGGGCGTGCTTTTCGGAAAGCTTATCGTAATCGGGTTCATCACACATATAAATCGAAAAAATACTGCCGATAGAAACATTGACATCAATATTCGATGAACCGTCCAGCGGATCCATAAAGACAATATATTTGCCGCTGTCGTTTTCCAGTTTGATGATGCCGTCGTTTTCTTCGGAGATCACCATGCAAGTAATCTCAGACCGATTGAGGGCCGAAATAAGCTGCTTATCGGCAAAGAGATCAAGCTTTTTAACCGACTCGCCGTGTATATTAGTTGAACCTTCCTCACCCAATATATTAGTGATGCCGGCTTTATTAACCTCTCTTGATATGATTTTCGCCGCCAGCCCGATGTCTCTGAGTAGCTGCGACAATTCCCCCGTTGCTCCCGGAAATTTGTTTTGAGACTGAATGATAAACTCTTCTAACGTGATGACCCGGTTCTGTTTTCGATCTACCATAAACGCTCCCTCGTTTGCTGATCCAACATGTTGTTATTAAGATTTTCTTTGATTTTTAAATTTTAAAATGCCTATAAACTTTCCCGGCCATCCCCCTGTGCCCCCTTCGAAGGGGGAAGTTAATCTCCCCTTTAGGGGAGACGATGAAATGATTGTTCTCCATTTCATCTGAGGGGTGTCCACTAAGTTAAAAAATTTTGATATAACTCTTTAGCCTTCTTTTCCAGTTCTGCCAAAGTGCCATTATTATAAATAATAAAATCGACCTGCTCAGTCGATTCCTCAAAATTCCGTTGCTTATTCATTCGCTGTTTGATCTCTTCTGGACTACTGTCATCGCGTTTTTGAACCCGCTCAAGACGATGCCTTTCATCAGCCAGCACCAGCACGATATAATCAAAATCATAAGTTTCCAGGTTTTCGAGCAGCAGCGCGGCTTCATATACAAAAACATCATGCCCGTTTTGCCGCGCCTTTTTCATCTCTGCAAGCGTGGCCTCCGGCAATTTAGGGTGAACGATAGCATTCAGCTCCTTCACCCTGCCCCTTTCAAATGCTTCTGCGGCCAAATGTTCCCTGTTGAGCGAACCATCTGCCCGAAAGGATTCTTCTCCGAAAGATTCAATGAGTTCTTCCCGGGCTTTGGAGTTCTCAGCCATCACCCGTTTTGCCAATTCATCGGCGTTGAGAACGTAAGCTCCAAGTTCAGCCCAAACATCACACACCGTTGATTTGCCGCTGCCAATACCCCCGGTGATGCCTACGGTTTTCATCATTCTGTCTTTTGTGATGCCGAAATGGACATCAAATATTCGTTGATGAAGTCGTCGATTTCGCCGTCCATCACCGCGTCCACATTCGATGTTTCGTAGTTGGTGCGATGATCTTTTACCCGCCGGTCGTCGAATACATAACTACGAATTTGCGAACCCCATTCAATCGTACTTTTGGAATCTTCAAGCTTCTGTTTTTCCTTTTCGCGGATATTTTTCTCCAGCTCGTAGATTTTTGATTTCAGCAAAACCATCGCTTTCTCGCGGTTCTGCATCTGCGAACGCTCCTGCTGGCATTCGGAAACCACCCGTTCTTGGGTACCATCCGAAAGCTCACCTTCCCAGATCAACCGCACACCAGTTTCTACCTTATTAACGTTCTGTCCGCCGGCGCCGCTGGAGTGAAAACGCTGCAATTCCACATCGCTTTCGTTGATATCCACTTCAATTGAATCATCTACCAGGGGTGAAACGAAAACGGAGCAGAATGAGGTATGGCGACGCGCGTTGCTGTCGAAGGGTGAAACGCGAACCAAACGGTGTACGCCGCTCTCGGCTTTGAGATAACCGTAAGCGAATTCGCCACTGACTTGAATAGTAGCACTTTTCAACCCTGCAACATCGCCCTGCTGGTATTCTATGACCGAAACCTTAAAGTCATTTTTTGCTGCCCATTTGGTGTACATGCGGTACAGCATCTCAGCCCAATCCTGACTTTCGGTGCCGCCTGCTCCGGGTTTAAAAGTAACGATCGCATCACGATGGTCGTCTTCACCGCGCAGCATATTCTTGAGTTCCAGCGCTTCCAGCTTTTTCTCCAGGCTCTGCACTTCCTGCTGCAACTCATCGCTAACATCTTCACCTTCATCCAAAAACTGCTGGTATACCCGGATGCTGTCGCGCAGTTCATCCAGTTTGTCCCAGCTTTCAACCATATCCTTTTCAT
>DASSAY010000164.1:0-3369 GCA_035699185.1 Balneolaceae bacterium
AATCCAAAGGATCTTTTTTTCATTATCCATGCGGTTGTTTTGAAGTAAGTGGACGAGATAAAAAATACCCAGCAGCAGATAAAACGCCGAATAAATTAGCAAAACGGGTAATACATATGCTACATACTGGAGAAACAAGAAAGGATTTACCGGCTCCGGTGAGAAAACGATTGTGAGAATTTCATATATGAGCAGTAATACGCCGACAATGACAATAATCAGCGGTAAAAAAGTAAAAACACCCAGTAAAATTTTAACAGGTTTATTCATTATGAAAAAGAGTTTAGTGGTTATATGCTAAAAATGCCCCTTTTGAGAAACCCTCTTGCATCTCCCCTTGAAAAGGGGAGAAAAATGAGTCGATTAAGAAGGATGAACTTAGCAAGAATCCCCTCCTTTTGAAGGAGGGGCGCAGGGTGGTTGCATTGCCAACTGTCTCATATCTGGCTTGCGATCAACATTTCAATTTCACGGTAAGGCATATCGAAAAGTTTCGATAACGATTTTTTGGTGAGATGCCGTTTGTAAACATACGTACCGTTGCGGAGGGCCGTGTTAGCCCAGAGGCATTCTTTAATGCCGCCTTCATCACCGATAGCCAGCAGGTAGGGGACAATTACATTATTGAGGGCATAGGTGGCTGTCCGCGCCACATTAGAAGGAATATTCGGCACACAATAGTGTATCACCCCATGTTCGATAAAAGTTGATTTGGAATGAGTGGTTGTGCGGCTGGTAGCAATGCATCCGCCTTGATCAATCACTGTATCTACAATAACGCTACCCGGTTTCATACCGGCTACCATTTGCTCAGTGACCAGGCAGGGCGCGCGCTCGCCCTCAAAAAGAGCGGCGCCGATCACCACATCAGCAAATTGCAGGGCTGATGTAAGGTATTGATAATTGGCTGTGGATGTGATGATGCGGCGGTCGAGGGTGTTTTCGAGGTGGCGCAAACAGGCGAGGTCGTTATCCATCACAAAAACCTGTGCCCCGTAACCCAAGGCCGTTCGAGCGGCATATTCGGCGGTAATTCCCGCACCAATAATCACCACCGTAGCGGGAGGAATTCCGGAAATACCGCCCAGCATAATGCCCTGCCCGCCCTCACTCTTTTCAAGATAGTGAGCAGCGATTTGGACCGACATGGAGCCGATAATTTCATGCATCATTCGCACAATCGGGAATTCCTTATCTTCACCCTTAATAAATTCAAAACCGATCGCGGTAATCGATTCATCAATCAAAATTTCGATAAATTCGCCGGTGGCATTGCCGAAATGCAGCGCTGAAAACAGCACCTGGTTATTTTGTAACAGCTGCCATTCCGATTCTGTGGGAGGGGCTACTTTGACGATCACCTCTGACCTTTTATACACTTCATCAACACTCGGGGTGATTTCTGCGCCCGCTTCGGCATATTCCTGATCAGTAAAATTAGCTTCTTTGCCGGCATCTTGTTCGATAAAAACTTCGTGTCCGTTTGCTTTTAAAACCGATACCCCGCCGGGAGTGAGACAAATTCTGCGTTCATCATTGGAGACTTCCTTTGGCAGCCCTATCTTAAGGGAAGTTTTCGAGTCGGATTTTATCAGCCGCTTTTCCAGCGTTTGAATGCCAATTTGTTCGGTTTCCAGCGGATGAATTTCCATAATCGTTAGATTTTCTAAACAGTAATTAGATGATAATTTACTTTAGAAAGCGACACTAAGCAAAAAAATGGACTGATGAATTAAAAATGAAAGGTATGAGACTTTATTCTTCATTCTTAACTTTTAATTTTTAATGAATATGATTAAGCCAAAGAAAAGTTTAGGTCAGCATTTTCTTACGGATCAAAACATCATTGAAAAAATTGCGGAAGCCATTCCGGCCAAGGACAGTGGCAGGGTGATTGAAATTGGTCCCGGTACAGGAGCGCTGACGGAAGCGTTGCTCGAACGGTTTGATGATGTGATTGCCGTGGAATTGGATCAGCGGGCGGTGGAAGTGCTCGAGCAGAAATTTCCGGACCTGGCCATTCATCACCAAAATGTGCTGGACCTGGATTGGCAGGAATTATCTGTTGGCAAGTCAAAAACGCATGTAGTGGGGAACTTGCCTTATTACATCACCAGCCAGATTCTTTTTGCGCTGCTCGAAAACCGGGAATGGCTGTCGGATGCGCTGCTGATGATGCAGAAAGAAGTGGCCGAGCGGCTGGTGGCGGAAATCCGCACCAAAGATTATGGAATCCTGAGCGTGCAAACCCAGCTAATGAGCACCCCCGAAATTCTTTTTCCTGTGTCAAGGCATTGTTTCACTCCGCAGCCTAATGTGGAAAGCGTGATCGTAAAGCTAATCTTTGACCAAGGCCCGCTGGAATGCAGTGACAAGAATTTGAAGAAGGTCGTGCGGACGGCCTTCAACCAGCGGCGAAAGAAATTGAGCAATGCGCTGAAGCCGCTGATCAGCAAAGATCAGTTGCCCGACGGATTTAACTTTGACAAGCGGGCAGAGGCTTGGGTGCCAACAAAGTATGAAAAGTTGACAGCCTATTTTGAGGAAGGTGGCATTTTGACCTGAAATTTCGACTATTTAAGGGCTCTGCATCCTGATGGATGAAATTTTTAAAAAAAGTTAAGAAATTATGGGGCTTAGGGACTGTTGAAAGGGATTTTTTTGCAGGCGATATAGTTTGGTACGAAACTTGCTCAACTATCTACCTGTTGTAAGTCAGTTTTGTTTTACCACTAAAACACGGAAACACTAACTTTTGAATCTTTATTAAGATCAAGAAATATAAGCTTGTTTCCGTGGTTACCTTTTACAGCATCACAAATGCTGAATACAAATCATTTAACTTTAACTAATAACTTAAATTTGCAGGAGTCATACTTATGGCTAAATCTAAAATCAAACCTTTAAGCGATCGTGTTTTGGTTCAGCCTCAAGCCGCTGAAGAAAAAACCAGTTCCGGAATTATCATTCCTGAAACAGCGAAAGAAAAGCCCCAGGAAGGAACCGTAATTTCGGCAGGACCCGGTAAAGTAGAAAACGGAACCAAGGTCGATATGTCGGTTAAAGAAGGAGATAAAGTGCTGTACGGAAAATATTCCGGTACAGAGATTACTTTGGATGGTGAAGAATATCTCATCATGCGTGAATCGGATATTCTCGGAATCGTTTCATAAATGGTATTTAATAAAAATATTTAATTACAAACTAAAATAAATTATAGAGAACTATGGCAAAATTAGTTCATTACGATATGGAAGCGCGCGATGCTCTCAAACGCGGCGTTGACAAACTTGCTAACGCGGTAAAGGTTACTTTAGGCCCACGCGGACGCAATGTTGTTAACGAAAAATCATTCGGCTCGCCCACGAT
>DASSAY010000165.1:0-2609 GCA_035699185.1 Balneolaceae bacterium
ATAGCTTCGCTAAGGGTTGGTTCCATCACAATTTTTTCGCCGGTGGCCACAATCACCCGTTGCAGTTGTGGGATGTTTAATTGCTGTGAAATGAGGAAGACCGGCTCAACATACAAAAAGGAATTTTCAATTGGAATGATGAGCAAATGGCCGCGTACCACATTCGACCCGCGCTGGTCCCACAACGAAAGTTGCCTCGAAATTTTTGTATCCTGATCAATTCTCGCTTCAACCTGTGCGGGACCCAGAATGAGACGTTCTTTTGGCAGTTCAAAGACGGTCACTTCACCATATTGCGGAAAATCGGATTTGGCCGTTATCCAAGCAATCATATTGTCTCGGTTTTTGGGGGTTACCGGCATGATGAGTAAATACTGCAAGCTTTCCTGACCCGGCAGTTTACTCAGCAAATAATAAGGTTCCATTCGTATTTGCCGGCCTGCATATCGCTCGGTGGGACGCATCCACAAATCTTCGCTATTGTAAAACACCTGGGGATCGGTCATGTGGTAGGTGCTAAACATTTCAACCTGTTTAACAAAATAATATTTGGGATAGCGGATATGCTGTTTTAAATGCTCGGGCATTTCATCCAGCGTTTTAAACATGTCTGGAAAAATGTCGCGATAAACGTTTAAGACAGGCTCATTTTCATTAGCGGCGTAAAAATCAACGCTGCCGTTGTATGCATCAACCACAATTTTGACTGAATTTCGAATGTAGTTAAAATCGCCATCTTCTACCGGTTCTGAGTAGGGGTAATATTCCGAAACGGTGTAGGCGTCTTGAATCCAGTAAAGTTTTCCGTCGCTGAGCACCAGGTAGGGTTCATCTTCGAACCGGAGAAAGGGAGCGATGCGGCGAATCCGTTCACCAATGGTTTTCCAGAAAATAATTTTGCTGCCGTCCCGAATATAATCGGTCAGTAGAATATTGATGTCGCCGAATTCCCAGGCAAACAACAGTTTTTCGAAAAAATTGTTGATGGATAATCCGCCTGTACCGGCATAATGCGTATAGACATTCTGATCTCCTTTGGGATAATGCATCTCCTTAATTTCGGTATTTACAATTTTGTAATCCGAATTTTCTTCGCCGTAATAAATGGCGGGGCGATCTACTTCAAAACCCATGCTGGTAACCGGCGGTAAATTTTTAATCACCATTTTAGGATCGCCCTGCTCGGTTTGCTGGGCTACGGGAGTCATTACCAAGCCGTAACCGTGCGTGTATTGCAGGCGCTGGTTTACCCATGTTTGAGCTTGCTCCGGCAAATCCTGGGCAAGTTGCCTGGCCGAAAGCATCATTTGGAGATAACCGTCAGTGGTATGGTAGCGGCCAACATCAACATTATAAAACTGGTAGTAGAGGCGAATTTCCTGCAGTTGCCGGTAGGTTTGAAGCAACAGAGGCTGATCCCAGAGCCGAATATTTTTTATGACTTTCTGATTGTTTCGAATTTGAGCCCAGCTTAAAGTATCACCCGCCTGATAATTTCGGATATTCATTTCATCAAGCGCATAAGCCTCTCTTGTCAGTTCAATGTTATTTTTTATGAATGGTTTTTCAAGTTGCAGTTCATTCGGTTCAACCACATAGCTTTGGATGATGGCGGGTATAATGGCGGTACCGATAGCGCCGATCACAAAAGTTGCAAGTCCACCGATTAAAAGCCATTTAAAGCGATTCTTAAAGAGCTGAAAGAAGGCTAAAAGCGCCAGTAAAAAGCAGAGAATGCAGAGAATCCAGGTTACGGGCAGGCTGATGTTAGCATCAACATAACTGGCCCCGTAAACGATACCGCTTTCGCTGTAAAGAATGTTGTAGCGATCGAGGTAATACCCCCAGGAGAGCAGTAAAAGCCAGATACCGAGATTGACACTTAGTTGTTTTTTGATATTGCCGGCCGCCGTAATTCTTTTGTCCCGACTGATAGAAAGCGCGCCCGAATAGATATAGAGAATGATGAGAGCAATGGTGACGAAGAAAACCAGCGAAATAAGGCTATTTTGAACTAACTGAATGAAGGGCAGCCGGAATAGGTAAAAGCCGATGTCATTGCCAAAAATGGGATCGACTTGTCCAAACAGTTCACTCCAGTGGAAGCGGAAAAAAGTATCCCATTGTGTAAAGAAAGCCACCGAAAAGAAGATGCTGAGCAAAGCTCCCACGCCCCAAAATATCTTTCGAAACTGAGCATGCGTAATGTTTTGAAGGTTTAACTGCGCAAGGGGAGACTGTCCAAAACTCATGTAACTGAAATTCTTAGCCAGCATGGTCATATTTGGCAGTATAAATAGTAAAGCGACTACCAACGAACCGATAAAAAGCAGGATTTGAGTGGTTTTTATCGTCAAAAATACCTGCTCGTAGCCTAAATTGTCGAGCCAGAGCCATTCCATAATCCAATCGGTGAAACCGCCGATAAGCAAGAGTGCCAGGAGAACGATAATTCCAATGCGGAAGATACTTTTCGAAAAAATGTTGTTACTCATGATTTTTTTAATAACATTCAAAAAAGAGCTTTGCCAAACACACTTTATTTTGGATCAAAATAACAACCTTAGCCCAAAAAGAAGAATGAAATTTATGAATTGAGAATGAATAGT
>DASSAY010000166.1:0-5634 GCA_035699185.1 Balneolaceae bacterium
AATCCAAAAACGAAGTGGCGCACGTATAAAGAGGTCATGCCCGATATGGAAAAGATGAACAAGATAACAAAAATTCCTCCCCAGCTATCTACTCCCCATCGTTCTTGCAGCTTTTCAAAAATCTTTTCTTTCATCTGATACTTATTCTGATGTCTTAAACTGAAAATTTTGTTATAGGTCTGTATGTCATCCCGAACGAATGTGAGGGATCTCAAACGTTGATACAGCTATTTCTTTGCCCGTAAAATATGCCTTATCACACTTGAGATTTCTCATCATCCAGCAAAAGCACTCCCGAGCATTCGGGTCGGGATGACAAAGAGAGTCAGTATGTTTCAATAACCCATTTTAAGGGCTGAATGTAATGATTTTTCAGCCGCTTCAATGGTTTTATCCAGCATTTCTTCCGTCAGTGAATTGGCTAAAAACCACGATTCATAAGGCGAAGGTGGAAGATAAACTCCGTTTTTTAACATTTCATGAAAAAACGAACTGAATAATTTTTCATCTGTAGTTTGAGCCGTTTTTAAATCGACTACTTTTTCATCCGTAAAGAAAACACTCATCATCGATCCTACCCGGTTCAGCCGGGCCGCAACATCATGCGCGGCGAAAATTTCCTTCAATCCCGAAAAAAGATAGGTCGTCTTTTCTTCCAGTTCATCATAATGTACAGGATTTTTCTGCAACTCGGATAACAGCGCGTATCCTGCCGCCATCGCCAGCGGATTCCCCGACAGCGTGCCTGCTTGGTACACCGGGCCGACGGGAGAGACGACATCCATAATTTCCTGCTTGCCGCCAAAAGCTCCAACCGGCAGCCCCGCTCCGATAATTTTGCCGAAGGTTACCAAATCGGCCGTTACGCCATAAAGTTCCTGTGCCCCGCCTTTAGCTACGCGAAAACCGGTCATCACTTCATCAAAAATGAGTACCGCATCATCCGCATCACAAAGCTCGCGGAGCCCGGACAAAAATCCTTCTTTGGGGGGAATGCAACCCATATTTCCGGCCACCGGTTCCACGATGACGGCGGCAATTTCACCTTCGTGCTCATTAAACAGCTTTTTTACAGAATTCAGGTCGTTATAATCGGCAACCAACGTGTCTTTTACCGTACCTTCGGTTACACCGGGACTGTTGGGCGTTCCTAAAGTCAAAGCACCGCTTCCGGCTTTAATCAAAAAAGAATCCCCGTGGCCGTGGTAATTTCCTTCAAACTTAATAATTTTATCCTTTCCCGTATAGCCGCGAGCCACACGAACGGCGCTCATCGTAGCTTCTGTCCCCGAGTTTACCATGCGGATTTTATCCACAGTGGGAACCATTCGCTTCACCAATTCCGCCATTTTCACTTCAATCTCTGTAGGCGCACCGAATGAAGTGGATTTTGCCGCGGCCTCTTTCACTGCTTCAACCACCGGCTCATAAGCATGACCCAAAATCATCGGTCCCCAGGAACCCACATAGTCGATGTATTCTTTGCCATCCACATCCGTAAGGATTGAACCCTTGGCTTTTTCAAGAAAAACCGGCGTTCCGCCAACCGATTTAAAAGCACGGGCGGGTGAATTCACTCCACCCGGAATGAATTGCTGAGCTCGTTCAAATAACTCTTTACTGGTTTCTAACATCTTTAATTACTTTGAACGCAGATGAAACGGATGAAGCAGATCTACGCTGATTATATATTTTTTAAATTCGTCTAATCTGTGTTATCCGTTTTCTATTAGTTTTGATGCCTCCTTGGCAAAATAGGTTGCAATTAAATCCGCTCCGGCTCTTTTGAATCCGATCAAAGCTTCCATCATGGCTTCTTCTTCATTCAGCCAGCCTTTGGCCGCGGCCGCTTTGATCATCGCATATTCGCCAGATACATTATAAACTGAAACGGGCACCCTTACATTTTCTTTTACAGCACGAACCACATCCAGATATGGCAGTCCCGGCTTTACCATCACAATATCAGCGCCTTCCTGCTCATCGAGCTTGGCTTCTTTGATGGCTTCGGTTACATTTGGCGGATTCATCTGATACGTTTTTTTATCACCAAAACCGGGCGCGGAATCGAGCGCATCTCGAAACGGCCCATAATAGCTTGAAGCATATTTGGCGCTGTAAGCCATAATTCCGGTATGTTTGAACCTGTTTGAATCCAAAAGCTCGCGTATAGTTCCGATGCGCCCGTCCATCATATCAGACGGCGCCACCATATCGGCTCCGGCTTCGGCATGACTTACCGCCATTTTTGCCAGCACTTCAACCGATTCATCGTTCAAAATTTTTCCGTCTTTCACAATGCCATCATGTCCATAGCTTGAATAAGGATCCATCGCTACATCGGTCATCACCAGCATTTCGGGAAATTCATCTTTAATCGCCCGAACCGCCTGCTGCATCAACCCGTCGGGATTCAAAACTTCGGCTCCCTCATTGTCTTTCTTTTCATCCGGCACCTTTGCAAAAAGTAATACCGAGCAAATGCCCGCATCCTGAAGCTCTTTCACTTCGTCGATTAATAAATCAAGAGTGAAGCGATAGTAGTCGGGCATGGAAGGGATTTCTGCCTTCTCATTTTCGCCTTCCATCACAAAAAGCGGGGCGATAAAATCGGCAGGTTTGAGGTGATGTTCTGCCACCATATCGCGAATAGCGGCGCTTGTCCGCAACCGCCGCCCGCGAATATATGGAAATTGTCCGTGTGTCATTTTGAAAGTTATTAATTAGAAAATTCTTTTTTAGCCACAGATCTTCACAGATGAACACTGATAAAACCTCGTGCTAACTTATAAAAAATCTGTGCTCATCTGTGAAGATCTGTGGCTTTTTCTTTACCATAAGCAATCCAATCAATCGGGTGCTTCAATCGCTTAATCAAATAGGCTTCCTTGCTGCCTTCTTCAACCCGGAAATCATAATCCCAGCGCACTTCCGGAGGCAAACTCATTAAAATGGATTCCGTTCGTCCGTTTGTTTTCAGGCCAAATAAGGTACCGCGATCGTGAATCAAATTAAACTCTACATAACGTCCGCGGCGGATTTCCTGAAAATACCGCTGTTTTTCGCCATAGGGTTCATCCAAACGCTTTTCCACAATAGGTACATAGCTATCTAAAAAAGCATCACCGATCTCTGTAGTGAAATCAAACCAATCTTCCGCAGATCGCTCATCATTTGGACGCAGATAATCAAAAAACAGGCCGCCTATTCCACGAGCTTCGGAGCGATGCTCGTTATAGAAGTACTCATCGCATTCTTCTTTGAACCGCGGATATAAATCCTCACCATGCTTATCGCAAGCCGACTTCAATACCTGATGAAAATGAATGGCATCTTCATCCCACAAATAATAGGGCGTCAAGTCCACTCCGCCGCCAAACCAGCAGTCGCGGATTTCATTCATTTCCGCATCATCATAAAGCTCGAAATATCGAAAATTGGCATGGACGGTAGGAACCATCGGGCTTTTAGGGTGAATGACGAGAGAAATTCCGCCCGCCCAAAACCAGCCGTGTTCTACGTCAAAACGTTTTCGAATGAGTTCGGGAAGTTCTCCATGTACGGTAGAAATATTCACCCCGCCTTTTTCAAAAACGGTTCCTTTTTCGATCACCCGAGAATGTCCGCCACCACCGCCTTCACGTTCCCAATCATCATGATGGAATTTGGCTTTGCCGTCGATGGCTTCTAAAACATCGCAGATTTCATCCTGCAAATTGCTGATGTAGTTTTTAAAACGTTGCTTAATCATAGAACAAGTATTTGGCCGCAGATTTACACTGATTATAACTGATAAAATCAGTGCTCATCTGTGAAAATCTGTGGCTAATCTGTGATCTCATACTCTTTCACCGCATCAACAAAAGCGCGGGCGTGATCTACGGGGATGTTCGGTAAAATACCATGGCCGAGATTCACGATGTATTTCTGCGGACCAAAACGATCAATCATCCGCTGCACATCCCGCCTAATTTCATCTACTGGCGACAGCAATTTTGATGGATCGTAGTTGCCCTGAAGAGTGATATCTCCCCGCGTGGCTTTTCGTGCATATTCGGGGGTGATGGTCCAGTCGATTCCCAGAGCATCTGCCTTACTTTTAAAACTGAGTCGTTCCAGTGCATACCAACTTCCTTTGGCAAAGAGAATGACCGGCACTTCATCAATCGCTTTGCATATTTCCATCAAATAAGGCATCGCCCACTCGTTGAAATCTTCCGGGCCCAGCAAGCCTGCCCAGGAATCAAAAACCTGCACCACCTGCGCACCGGCCTTAATCTGAGCTTTCAAATAGTCAATGGTGGCTTTGGTCAGCTCTTTCATCACATGCCGAGCTGCATCGGGATGCTGGTATAAAAAGGCTTTAGCCTTAGCAAAATTTTTGGAGCCTTCGCCCTCAACCATATAACAAAAAAGGGTCCACGGCGCGCCGGCAAAACCGATTAACGGAACTCGACCGTTAAGTTCTTTTCGGGTGAGCGTGATCGCTTCCATCACGTGGCTTAATTTCTCAGGAACATTCTCGGCAAAGATCGAAAATGCATCATCTACACTTCGGATTGGATTTCCCATCACCGGGCCTTTACCTTTTACCAGGTCGACATCAATGCCCAACGCTTGGGGGACGGTTAGAATATCCGAAAAAATAATAGCGGCATCGGGAGCGATTTCATCAATCGGCTGAATGGTGATTTCGCAGGCCAACTCAGGCGTTTCCACCCGCTCAAAAAAGCTGTACTTTTTGCGGAGTTCCATGTACTGCGGCAGGTATCGTCCCGCCTGACGCATCAACCAAACGGGGGGACGTTCAACCTTTTCGCCCCGAAGCGTCCGGAGCAGTAAATCGTTTTTTAGTTCTGGAAAATTCATGAGCACGGATTACATTGATTAAACTGATTAGCACAGATTTATTTGATTAAGCAGATTCCAAAAAGATCATCCCACTTAATCCCCTTCTCCCATAGGGATTCCTTCGGAAAAAGGGAGACTTTCTTCTTTAAAAAGATAATTTGCCACAGCTTGCAATAAAACTTCTGTATCAGCTTCATCAGCTACATATATTTCCTGATCGGTTTCTGCACGCAGCGCATCTGCCGTTGTTTCGCCAATCGCAAACAGGGTTGGTAATTCTTGCTCAAAACCGGTGCCTTGTTTAAAGCCTTCTACCGCACTGGGACTGTAAAAAAGGATGGCACTGAAGGTTCTATCCGGCATTTTTACCGGCCGAATGAGAGTCTTATAAACCTCGGCTTCAATCACTTCAATGTCTTTTTCAACGAGCTTATTGGTCATTTCATCACGACTCAAATTGCCGTGAAAATAGATCACAGAATCAACTTTCCCTTCATCAAGAATCAGTTTAGCCAAGTGCTTACCATCGTAATTTCGTGGGATTTTTGATTCAAGTCCCAGCCCCTTCAAGGCTTCCTGGGTTTTCGCTCCCACCGCAAAAAGCTGTGTTTCGGGTCGGACCTGCAATCCCGATTCCATCAAGGCTTCTAATCCCTTTACGCCATTGGCGCTGGTAAAAACCCAATCCGATTTTGGATGATCATTAATCACTTTCAGCACTTCATCCCAGTAAGCAGGAAATTCAAACTCCAGTGCCGGCTTGATCGTTGGTTCCAGGCCCAG
>DASSAY010000167.1:0-7092 GCA_035699185.1 Balneolaceae bacterium
GCAGAAACGGTCAACGTAATTTACGTAGTCGACGAGCGCGAGCATTTGATTGATGACCTGCGCCTCAACCAGTTGATTTTAGCCGATCCGGAAGCCAAAATATCAACCCTGATGGACGAAAGCTTCGAAGCTTTAAGCGCCTTCGATGATCAGGAAGAAGCCGTGAGAATGCTCAGTAAGTACGACCGCGTAGCCATGCCCGTCGTGGACTCGGGTGGCATTTTGGTCGGTATCGTTACGGTTGATGATGTTATCGACGTGGCCGAAGAAGAAACAACCGAAGATATGCAGCTGATGGCTGGTATGGATGTGCTGGATGATTATTATTCTCAAACTTCTGTTTTTGAGATGGTCAAAAAACGCATCGGCTGGCTGGCTTTTCTTTTTGTGGGACAACTTTTCACCGCTACCGCCATGGGCAGTTACGAAAGCGTCATTGCCAACGCTGTTTTCTTATCGCTCTTCATCCCTATGATCATCTCCAGCGGCGGTAACTCGGGCACGCAAGCCGCCACGCTGATTATTCGAGCGCTTTCAACCGAAGACATTGAACTGAAAGGATGGGTGAAGGTACTGGGCCGCGAGCTTTTATCGGGATTGTTGCTTGGCATTATCATGGCTTTGATCGGCTTTTTTGTTATTATCAGCTGGGGGTATTTGGTGAGTGATGTGCCCACTCAAGAACTTATATTAAGTGCAGTTGTCGTGGGATTAAGCCTCATTGGTGTAGTTTTATGGGGAAATTTGAGTGGATCAATGCTGCCCTTCGCGCTCTCAAAAATGGGGCTCGATCCCGCCGTAACCTCCGCGCCTTTTGTATCCACTTTAAGTGATGTAACCGGAATTGTCATTTATTTTTCCATCGCAATTGCTTTACTTGAAGGCATTGTGCTTTAGAACCGAAGAATCTTGAACAAGGAAGGATGAATAATGAAGTAACTTCAAATCCGCTGATAACATCAGCGGAGCATTCGTCCCCCTTCGAAGGGGGTGCAGGGGGATGACAGCTTGGAACAGATTTATTTGAAATTTTCAGAAACCGACTTAACTAATCACAGCGAAAATCCATGAAACAATATCTCGATTTAGTAAGCAATGTCTTGGAAAACGGGGTCAGAAAATCAAATCGCACCGGTGTTGATACCATTTCAAGCTTTGCCGAATTTTATAAAGTTGATTTATCAAAAGGCTTCCCGCTGCTGACCACCAAAAAAGTATATTTTCGTTCGGTGATTTTAGAATTGCTCTGGTATCTGCGGGGTGAAGATCACATCCGCTGGCTGCGTGATGAAAACGACTGCCATATCTGGGATGCCTGGGCAAATGATGATGGCTATGTGGGACCCATTTACCCCGTTCTTTGGAGGCGTTTTCCTTATCACCAGGAAGAAGAAATTCGGTTTGAAGGTGATGCCAGCCATATCGTCAAATCCGTTTGGGTAAAAAAGGAATTTGACCAGGTACAACGGGCCATAGAAATGTTGAAAAATAACCCGAACAGCCGGCGAATTGTAGTAAGTGCCTGGCATCCCGGGCTGTTAAATGAAATGGCGCTGCCGCCTTGCCATTTGATGTACATCTTCAACGTTTCCGATGGAAAGCTCAACTGCCACCTCACCCAGCGTTCTGGTGATATCGCGCTTGGCATTCCCTTCAACCTGGCTTGTTATGCGGCGCTTACCATGTCCATCGCCAACGAAGTGGGACTCGAATACGGCACTTTTGCCCATACGATCGTGGATGCCCATATTTACGAAAATCATATTGATGGGTTGAAGGAGCAGCTAAAACGCGATCCAAAACCCTTGCCCACTTTAAAAATTGCCGATAAGCCGGTTGATAAACTGGAGTTCGATGACTTCAAGCTGGAAGGCTATAATCCTGATCCCGCCATTAAATTTGAGGTAGCGGTATGATTTTAGCAGCAATCGTAGCTCACGATCCAAATTTAGTCATTGGCAGCAAAGGCGACTTGCCTTGGCATTATTCTGAGGACCTCAAATATTTTAAGAGAATTACTATGGGACATCCCATGATTATGGGGCGAAAGGTTTTCGAAAGCCTGAATGAAAAACCGCTGCCGGGACGTGAAAACATAGTCTTGAGCCGCAGCATAAATTACGAACATGTGCCCACTTTTACATCCTTTGATGCCGCCCTTGAATATGTACACGACGAGGAGATTGTTTTTGTAATTGGAGGGGGAGAAATTTTTCAACAATTCATGGACCGCATGGATAAGCTGTTTGTAACCGAAATCCACCAAGAATATCAGGGCGATACGTATTTTCCGGAATACCGCGATAAAATCGGAACTACCTGGAAAGAAATAAAACGAGAGAACAAGCCCGAACTATCGTTTGTGGTTTATGAACGAATGGAAAAGTAGTAGTAAGTTATGAGTCTTGAGTTGTGAGTCATGAGAAGTTCCTACTCAAGGCTCACACCTCAAGTTCCTTCAAATGCACCACATAGGGCTTCACGACCGGCTGGGTGAGGGCAATAATATTTTCCGTATCGGCTGCTTTAGAGAATTCTACCGCCTTATCCTTTTCTTCTAAGATCCAGATACCTTCATTTTCGTAGCGGTAAGCCTCACTGTAGCTTTCATCAAACGAATAATAATATTGGCTGCTCTTTTCATCGTTAGGAAGCTTCAGCTTTTTAAGTGCTTGCTGTGTTTTTGCTTTTACCTGGTTGATGAATTCTGATGATGGCTCGGAATCCAAAAACGAAGTACGAAACAGCGAACGCGCCTGAAACCGCTTGCAGAGATCAGATAAAATAGCATCATCTGTATTTTCCCAGTATTTAATGCTCTGAAATACATCATTGTCATCCAGTTGCAGGTATCGTTGTAACATTTTCTTTGAAATACCCTTTTTAGCGCTTGGCTGCTCTTTAAGAAAAAATTGGAGGGCAGGGGAGGCGTGATGAAACTTTCCTCCGTTCTTGATCACTTCCTGTACTCTTCGGAAAATATGGCGGAGCAAAATATCAGCACTCAGCACCGTTTTATGAAGATAAACCTGCATATACATTAATCTGCGAGCCAAAATGTAATTCTCAATAGCGTAAATGCCTTTCTTTTCGATCACAATATGGCCTTTATAAACCCGCATGGTTTTCAAGATGCGTTCGATGCCTACCGAGCCCTCATAAACAGCGGTGAAGGCACTGTCGCGTTTCAAATAATCCAAGCGGTCAATGTCGAGCTGGGATGATACCAGCTGATTCAAAAATGGCTTTTTAGGGTACTGTCCGGTGAATATTTTAATTGCCATATCCAATGCGCCCTTGAATTCTTTGTTTAAATAGCGCATGATGGCCAGCGTCATCATCTCGTGGTGAAGGTCATCAATAAGGTTGAATTCCAAAGTATGAGAAAGGGGGCCATGTCCCACATCATGCAGCAACACGGCGATGAGCGTGCCTTCATATTCGGCGGGACTGATGGTCGTGTCTTTTTCGCGCAAATTGTTCAACGTACGCTGAGCCAGTTCCATCGCTCCCAAGGCATGGGCAAAGCGTGAATGTTCGGCTGCGGGAAAAACCAGGTAACCCAATCCCATTTGTTTGATTCGCCGCAGCCGCTGTACCACAGGATGGTCAATCAAATCTAAAATAATCCCTTTCGGCACCGTGATGAAGCCGTGAATGGGATCATTAAACATTTTATACTGCGTGCTTTTATCCATGAATTTAGTTCGTTTAAACTTTGCGTCCTTGGCGTTTACCGATCTCTGTGGTTCATTCTTTTGTTAACCGCAAAGTACACAGAGCCGCTGCAAAGAGCGCATAGAATCTAATCACTCATCATCCAAAAGTAAACCTTCCTGTCATCCCGAACGAATGTGAGGGATCTCAAATGCTGATACAGTCTTTTGCCTTAACATTGGCACTTGCTTTGTCACCATTTGAGATCCCTCTTCCCAAAAAGGGTCATCGGGATGACAAAGACAGCAAAAACAATTTTTTTCAATTGTTCCGGGGCACTAACCAACGATAAACTTTTCAGCATCCTTAATCTCCGGCAGGCGACTGGGCCGTTGTTTTTGCAAATCAAACCAAACGCCATGCGCTTCAGCCACAGAAACAAGTTTCTTTTCAGTAGCAGTATAAATAGCCTGGAAACTGGAAATGCTGGTATTTCCTAATGAGTTGATACCGGAGCCGATTAGTAAAATGGCAGGATATTCAACAGGTTTGATGAAATCGATTTTCAGGCCGGCGAGCACAAAACTGTATCCTTTTTTTAGTTGATTTGTAAAGCCCGGTACATCTCGTATGAAATTGATACGCGCCTCTTCATAATAAGTACTGAAAATGGCGTTATTCACATGATTCAGTGGATCTAAATCTCTGAATCGAATGGTGATTTTATGCCAGTGAGGGAAATCTTTCTTGCTGTATTCGGGATGATTCATTCTTGAATTTCAAATTAAACATTTAAGTCATCAATTTAAGTAAAAGACGGGTTTATAGAAATAAATAAGAGAATCTTCATCCGAGTTCTGAGTTTGAAGTCGGATGAATGAAACGATCTAAGATTTTTTACCGATTCACTCATCGGGCGACAAAACCAGTCGCCTGATGAGCATTATCCAACAAATGAAATTACATTTAACTGATCAGTGTTGAATGCTTATATTTACTGACGAAAATATAATTAAGCATGACTAACGCAACTTATGATTGATTCATCCGCACAGGATTTTTTAGAAGAACTGCTTGTTACTCCAAGTCCCACGGGATTTGGATCGGCGGGACAAAAAGTATGGAAAGATTACATCAGCGAATTTGCCGATGATGTGGAAGCCGATGCCTATGGCTCTGCCTACGCAAAACTGAACACCAGTTTCGATGTAGTGACCGTAATGCTCGAAGCTCATTGCGATGAAATCGGGATGATTGTGCAATACATTACCGATGATGGCTTTATTTACATCAATAAACTGGGCGGGAGTGATTCGACCATCGCGCGAGCCAAGCGGGTGAACATTCATACCAGAAATGGTATTGTTTCGGGGGTGACGGGAAACACCGCTATTCACCTGCAGGACAAGAAAAACGGCGGCGGCGATCAGCCTGCATGGAAAGATATTTATGTGGATGTGGGGGCGTCGAGCCGCGAAGAAGCGTTACAGCTCGTGCAGGTGGGCGATCCCATCACTTATGCAGATGAATATGATTTCCTATCCGAAAATATTTTTACAGGACGTGCCTTGGATAATCGCGTCGGGGGATTTATGATCGCTCAAGTGCTGCGAAAGCTGAATGAGCGGCGTGATGAATTGAAAGTGAATGTGGTTGCGTTGAACTCCGTGCAGGAAGAAGTGGGCGGTTTTGGTGCACGGATGATGAGTTACCGCATCGAGCCCGACTTGGCCCTGGTTACCGATGTTACCCATGCCACCGATACGCCCGGTATTAATCACAAAGAACACGGGCTCGTAAAATTAGGGCAGGGGCCTTCTATTCAACACGGTGGTGCCAATCACCCCGAAATTGTTGCTTATATTGAAGAGATCAGCAAAAAGCAGGAGATCGACATCCAGCATGAAGCCACCAGCGTTCGAACCGGCACCGACACCGACAGCATTTTTTACCAAAAAACAGGCATTCCAAGCGCGCTGATTTCACTGCCGCTGCGCTATATGCACTCACCGGTAGAAACAGCCTCAACCAAAGATATTGAAGCACTGATTGATTTGATGACTGAGGCGGTATTGGGTTTAAAACCAGATCAAACATTTCATGTGTTTAAGTGAAAAAGATGGTTGCTACTTCATAAAACACCCCTCAGATCGAATGGAGAAGCAACACCATTCGATCATCTCCCCTAAAGGGGAGACGAAATTCCCCCTTTGAAGGGGGCGCAGGGGGATGGCCAAGACAATAGGCAAACCAAAAGGATTTTCAAATTTCATTATAATAAAAAACAAAACCACGATAATATGCGATTTAAAACATTATTAGCATTTTTGCTGGCTGTAGTGATGACCTCACCGCTCTATGGCCAACAAGATAGCGTTGATACCATACAAGAGGCTTTTTTGCCTTTCCAAACGGGTATAAGCACCGAATACCGGGCCGCCAGCGGGGCTCCGGGCGAAAGTTACTGGCAGAATTCGGCTGATTATAAAATCAACACTCAGCTGCATCCGGATGAGCACAAAGTAACTACCAAGGTTACTATTCATTACACGAACAACAGTCCCCAGAAAATGGAATTCGTTTGGCTGAAGATTGATCAAAACCTATTTGCCGAAGATTCCTGGGGAGCGAAATTGACGCCTTTTACCGGTTCACGCTTTGGAAATCAAAGTTTTGAAGGCGGTATCAACATTAAAAAAATACGAATTAAGCAGGGCGGCAAAAGCTATGAGCCTGAGACGCATTTGGTGGATACTAATTTGCGGTTAGATCTTAAAAAAGTTCTTGAAGCAAAAGGAGGGGAACTTTCAATCACTATTAATTACAGTTTTGTGATACCGGAATATGGTTCTGATCGTCTCGGACGCCAGCAAACCAAAAACGGCATCATTTATGAAGTGGCGCAATGGTACCCGCGAATGGCCGTGTTTGATGATATCAAAGGCTGGAACACGCGTCCCTATCTTGGCGCCGGTGAATTTTATATGGAATACGGCACCTTTGAATATTCCATTACCGTACCCTCAGAATTTATAGTGGTGGCTTCGGGAGAATTGCAAAACCCGGATGAAGTACTGACCAATGAACAACAAAAGAGGTTAGAAAAAGCGAGGAACAGTGATGAGCGGGTATTCATCATCAAAAAAGATGAAGTGGGCACCGAAGAACCACGCCCGCAGGGCAGTGAAACGCTGACCTGGAAATTCAAAATAAAAAACGCGCGTGATGTAGCCTGGGCCGCTTCAAAAGCGTTCATCTGGGATGCTGCTCGCATCAATCTGCCGGGCGAAGACCAGGCACTGGCGATGTCGGTATATCCCGTTGAAAGCGCGGGACAGGATGCTTGGGGACGCTCAACCGAGTATGTGAAAGGCGCCATCGAATTTTACTCGGAATATCTTTTCAAATATCCCTATTCAGTAGCTACCAATGTAG
>DASSAY010000168.1:0-3560 GCA_035699185.1 Balneolaceae bacterium
CCGCCATAATTCAAATAGTTGTAATAATCATTCACATTATCATAAACTACTTCTTCCATCAAAGTAGCATCCATTTCTGACCAGCGATCCGTTTCGCCGCTCCATTGCGTGGCAGCATATTGAATTGCGTGTTTAAGTTCGTGGGCAATCGTTACTTTTATGGCACCGATTACGTCGCCTTCTGGGTGATCATTGGGCGGAAAATTCTCTGAAAAGTCATTCTCAATTTGAATAACGGTTGTACCATTACTGATGTAGGTTTGTCCATAGATAAAACCAAGATCCACGATTTCTATCTCATAGGTCTCTCCCGCCCCGATGGGATTCGAATAGCCTAAATCCAGAACTTCTTGTTGATAAGAATAATCAGCAGCTTCGGCTACTTCTTCCACGTAATCCGGCACATTGTTTCCATTGAGGTCTTCGGCCGGAACAGCGCCTTCACCCGAAGTTTCATATCGAATAGTAAACCAGCCCTCCGGTGATTGATAGCTTTTCACCACCGGTAGTGCATATTGCATTGGTACAGGTTTAACTTTTCGAAGAGTGGCAGCGGAAAGCTGATTTCTGGCAGTGTAAAATTCTTTGATAACAGGCGTTCCGCACTTGATAGGCAGCGATTCCTGCGGCTGGAATTCAGCCGGTAGCTTCTGGGGATTATTGATGGCGTAGTATTTGAAAAGCACTTTTTGATCAAGTGTCAGCCGGTTATTTCGGTAGGCCCGTTCAATTTCGTTTAAAACATTAAATTGGTGGGGATCATCTTCAAAGCGCTCCTGGGCTCGGAGCGGATAAGCCAGGAATAGCAGGGAAAAAGCCAACAAAAAAGCGAAGCGCGGGTAGAATTTCATTAAGGATACAATATTAGCAAACAAAAGAAGTTCATTTGTTCAAAAAATACCCTTAATTTTGCCATCTGCAAATGTTAGAAACCACTAAAGCACTAAAAGCACAAAATATTTGTCATCATCCAGTTTTAAGAAGCAATTTTTGTGTTTCCGTGCTTTGGTGGTAAAAAATTATAAATAATGTACGAAGTAATTTTATACTACAACTTTAGTCCCATTGATGATCCCGAAGCTTTTTGTGAGGAGCATAAAGCGTTTTGCAAAGAGCTTGGGGTGAAGGGAAGAATTTATATCGGCAAAGAAGGCATCAACGGAACGCTGGGCGGCAGGCGCGAGCAGGTTTCAGCCTACAAAGAATTTTTGACAACCATTTTCGGCTTTGAGGAAACGCAGTTCAAGACAGACAGCAGCGATTATATCCCTTTTGCCAAGCTAAAATGCAAGGTTCGAGATGAGTTGGTGGCCATTCACAAAGAGGATGTTGATCCCCAAAACGGGGGGAACTACCTGGAACCGCACGAGTGGAAGCAGGTGCTGGAATCAGGTGAGGATTATGTGATTATTGATGTGCGGAACGACTACGAATCGAAGATCGGGCATTTTGAAGGAGCCATCACCCCGCAAGTTGAAAATTTTTATGACTTCCCCGAGTGGCTCGAAAATTTCGCGGCCGAAAAGGACAAAAAAGTGCTGATGTACTGCACCGGCGGCATCCGCTGTGAAAAATTTTCGGTACTGATGAAGGAAAAGGGCTGGCATGATGTGAACCAGTTGCACGGCGGCATTTTGCGTTATGGAAAAGAGGAGGGCGGCAAGCATTACAAAGGCAAGTGCTTTGTGTTTGACGACCGACTGGTGGTTCCGGTGAATGAGGAAGATTTGGAGCCAATTGCTCACTGCGAGATCACCGGCAAACCGGCGGATACCTACATCAATTGCGCGAATATGGAGTGTAATAAGCTGTTTGTCTGTTCTGAGGAAGGCGCAAAGATGATGGAAGGTTGCTGTAGTGAAGAATGCCGGCAAAGCGATTACAAACGTCCCTTTGACCCCGAAAATGCATTTCGTCCCTTTCGAAAATGGTACAACTATTTTGATGAGGAGTTTAAGGAGCGGGAGATGGAGGAAAAGTAGAATTATAGCTTTGAATGGTTGAAATAATTGATTAAAAGCACTCATGCGCCCCTCCTTCGAAAGGAGGGGATTCTTGTTAGGTTCATGGCCTTTAATCTACCCATTTTTCTCCCCGTTTCAAGGGGAGATGCAAGAGGGGTTGCTCCAACAGGGTTGAAGGATATTTATCTTTTACCCCTCAAAAAACGCTTTGGCAATCGAAACAAAATGCGCGGGACGATCCAGGAAAGCATAATGTCCGGCATGATCAATCACCACCAGTGCGGCGTTTTTGATTCCCTTTTCCATTCGTTCAGCTTGATACAGCGGCGTTGCTTCGTCATTTTTTCCCCAAAGCAGCAGCACTTCATGTGGAATTTTGGGCAGACAGGATTCCAGATATTCGGTAACTGTTTGCACGAAAGTCTGCCGCATCACCCCGCTTAATTTGCTGTAGTCGCTTGAACCTAAAGATTTCCAGAGAGCAGTCTGACGAAGTTTTGTAAGTGATTTTTCTCGCAATTTTGGAGGCAAAACTACAAAGGGAGCTTTGAGCGTTTTAGCGAAGTATTTTTTAAAGTAATAGTTTGGCTTTCGTTTTGGTTTCATTCCCGCCCCGCCGGTGATCAGTACTTTGCCAATCTTTGATTTTGCCTCCTCGCGGGCACAGAGTTTGAGCGCTATGCGTCCGCCGAAAGAATGAACGAGAAGATCCGTTTCATCCGGGTTTTCATCAATGATAAACTGTTGAATAAGGTCGGCGTAGTCATCTACATTCCAGGGACGATCGGGGGCGGGGGAGTTTCCGAAGCCGGGTAAATCAATGACGTAGCAAGTTCTAATAGACGAAAGCTGGCCGGCCAGCGGCATCATCACTCGCCCGCTGCTACCCCAGCCGTGGAGGATAATCAGCGGTGTTCCCGTGCCGGTTTTTTGGTAGGCGACGGGAAGGTTTTGGTAGTGATATTTTTGCTCATTCTGCATCTTCAGGCAAACATCCGATTATTTTTTGCCCAAAACAAGAGAAATTTTGTAAGGATTTGGGTTTTCGTGGGTCTTACTTAATAGAAGCTCTGCAAAACGGTTCCTTTGCCCAAGCTCTGCGTTATCGGTAGTTAGAAATCCTCACATCCGCAACTGGATGCTCCGGTTTCAAACTTCCTCTGGCCTTGATCTTGAACAAAATTCCCGGTTTTGCAGAGCTTCTATAAATCGTGCTAATGTTTTTGGTAATAACATCAATACAAATAAAAAATCTGATTATGAAGAGAAAATTATTTTTCTGGCTGGAGAAGCTGAAAATTACTCCCGCCGAACGGAAAGCAGTCTCGGGGTTGATGGTGGCGCTCGTTGTGCTGGCTTCGGTAAACCTGGCGTTATCGCCGACGGTTCCTTTTGAGGAGGGCCATTACCGCAAGCTTGAAAAGCAGTTCGAAGCGCGCACGGCTATGCTTCGTACGAAAGAGAAAAAACTGATGCAGCGTTATTTTCCCGTTAAAATAGAGAAGCGATTAGTGGCTGTTTCGGTTGATACGATCCCGGCCGATACTACAAAAAAAGAGGGGGCCGAAAAAGACATCCGGATTGCCGAAAACGGCT
>DASSAY010000169.1:0-6200 GCA_035699185.1 Balneolaceae bacterium
CGCATTCATGAGTACAAGCGGCAGTTGCTGGCGATATTTCATGCCATTACGCTGTATAATCGGCTTAAAGAAAATCCCGATGCGGATATTGAATCGCGAACGCTGATTTTTGCCGGAAAAGCCGCGCCGGGCTATACGATGGCAAAGCTGCATATCAAGCTGATCAATAATGTAGCTGAGGTGATTAATAACGATCCTGAAATTGGCGAGCGTTTGAAAGTTGTGTTTTTGCCGGATTATAGCGTTTCGTTGGCTGAAAAAATGATTCCCGCCGCAAATCTTTCCGAACAGATTTCAACGGCCGGCATGGAAGCATCGGGCACGGGAAATATGAAATTTGCTCTGAACGGAGCCCTCACCATAGGGACGCTTGACGGAGCGAATATTGAAATTAAAGAGAAAGTGGGGGAAGAAAATATCTTTATTTTCGGCCATACGGTTGATGAAATCAGGGAGATTCGAAATGATGGTTATGATCCAAAGGAAGTTTATAAGCGGGATGATGAACTGAAGCAGGTGATCGACCAAATTAGCAATGCATGTTTTAGTTCCGGTGAGCCAGATCTGTTTCACCCGATTACCAATGCATTGCTAAACCAGGGCGATTATTTTATGGTACTGGCTGATTATCACCCATACGTGGAAATGCAGAAAAAAGTGGAGGTCAGTTTTAGGGATGAATTCGAATGGAACCGGAAAGCAATCATCAATGTATCCAATATGGGCTATTTTTCATCGGACCGTGCTATTCGGGATTATTGCAAGCGGATTTGGGGAGTGGAAATCTAAGGTGCGAGGCACTTGCGAAGTGCTTGGCACCTTCATCAGCCTAAAAAATTTATAAACTTTATTAACAACCTTCATTTTAGTATATTTGTTCGTTTAATTTGTCAAAATATATTTGTTCATGGCTTTTGAGCTTAATCATCTCCCTACACGTACAGAAAAACCCCGCGAAAAAGGAATTACACTGGTCTTAGACAAAGGTTTTAGCGTCAGACAGGTGGAAGATCTCTGCGAAACGTCGTCTAATTATATCGACATTGTAAAACTTGGCTGGGGAACGAGTTATGTAACTCAAAATCTCGAAGATAAACTGGCCGTCTATGCCAACGCGGGAATTCCCGTTTATTTTGGAGGCACGTTGTTCGAGGCTTATGTGTTACGCGACCAACTCAAGGAGTATATGGAACTGCTTGACCGCTTCAACATAAAACATGCTGAAGTTTCCAACGGATCTATTTGGCTGTCGGATCAGCGCAAGCTGGACATCATCAAAGAAATGAGCCAGCGCTTCACCATTTTGTCAGAAATTGGCAGTAAGAATCCCGATGACATCATTCCGCCCTACAAATGGGTGCAAATGATCGAGCGAGAGCTGGAAGCCGGTTCCTGGAAAATTATTTGTGAAGCTCGCGAAAGCGGCACCGTAGGCGTTTTTCGTCCCAATGGCGAAGTGCGCTCGGGTTTGATTGATGAAATTGCGGATCAAATACCGATTGAAAAATTAATTTTTGAAACGCCCAAAAAAGAGCAGCAAGTTTGGTTCATCAAAAAATTCGGCAGCAATGTGAACCTGGGCAATGTTCAGCCCGAAGAAGTCATCCCGGTCGAAACCCTGCGTTTAGGCCTTCGCGGCGACACTCTTTTTGATTTCTTTTCTCTTGATGATGAAGACGTGGACCAGCTTTATATGGACAAGGATGATGATGAATCCGGTGCATAAATAAATAGAAATTAACGAAGTATTTATCCCTAAAAATTATGAAAGTTTTATACGCCGCTGCTGAAATATCACCCTTTGCCAGAATGACCCATACTGCCGACCTGCTGCGTTTTTTGCCGGCCTCGCTGCAAGACAAAGGTTTTGAAATCCGCATTTTATTGCCCAAATACGGTACTATTAACGACCGCAGAAATCGCCTGCATGAGGTTATTCGCCTTTCCGGTATTGAGGTTGAAGTGGGCGACCATGTTGAAACCATGCGTATAAAAGTAGCCAGCATCCCCAATGCCAAATTGCAGGTATATTTTTTAGATAACGACACCTACTTTAAGCGTAAATCATTGTTTATGAATCCTGATGATAATGAGCATTATGAGGATAACGACGAGCGCATTGTTTTCTATAGCAAAGGCGTACTCGAAACGGTGGCGAAATTAGGCTGGAAGCCGGACATCATTCATTGTCACGACTGGCCCGCCGGTTTAATTCCCCTTTTGGTAAAAGAAAAGTATAACGATCTTGAACTATTCAAAGATACCGAGGTGATTTATAACATTCATCACCCCGAAAACAACGGCATCTTCGATAAAAAACTGCTCGATTTAGTAGGATTGCCCGATTCTGTAGAGCAGGACAATCTAACAGAGGGTAACAACGTTGATTTACGGAAACTTGGTTTAAAGTATAGCGACCATGTTGTCACCGGAAATCATTTGACGGACCAGTTGGATGATCTCTTCAAGGAGATGAATATTTCGCCCAAGAAAATTCAAGGCTCTCCCGAAGATGTATCAGATCAATTTGCCGCCTATTACAAGCAGATTACCGGAACCGAAGAAGAAACTGAAGAATCTTAAAATTTAGAAATTTCGTTGCAGAAAAAAATCATTAATGCCTTTCGAAGTACAGGTTCTCTTTGCATAGTATTGGTTGTCGGTGTTTTATTAATGAGCGGGTGCGAAAATCCCGGCTCCGTAGGCGGTGGCCTTAGAGAAGATAACACCGAAATTGCTATCGATACTTTTGCGGTTGATGCGATAAACACCAGCCAGTTTAACTGGTATTCGGGGGCTTACTCTTACTTTTCGGCGGGAAGTTTTAACGATCCGCTTTTTGGCAGCTTAGATGCCATCGGGATGCTCAAACCCCGCTTGCCGGTAATACCCGATAGTATCGATATCGGTGCCGGAACAGAAGTGAAAATGCGCATCATTATGAATGATGAACAGTTTTATGGTGACCAGACCTCACCCCAGCAATTTGAGGTCTATCCTATCAGCGAGCTTTGGAGGAGTAAAGCATGGAAACTGAAAGATGATATTCAGTTTGATGCCAGCCAAAAAGTGGCCGAATTTGTTGTTACAGATGAAGATTCACTTGATATAACTTTAGGTTCCACCTGGGTACAAACCTACCTCGACTTTGCCCAAGATACTTCGGCTACCTCGGATTCTACCTATAAATACGAAGCCTACGGATTGGCGATCGTCCCAACTAATACCAGTAAAGTTATTCCTATCAATAGCGGGTCTACGCGTTTTGTGATTGAAACGGCCAGCGATACTTTAGAAGCGTCTTTAGCTCGATGGGCTTATAGTTTTGACCGCGGCAACAGTACGCTTCCCCCATCTTCGCTGCCGCTGCACAGTACCTACGAAAGTGTGCTAAGTTTTGATCTGAATCTTTCTGAAATGGATATTCAAAAAGTGGGCATTTCAAAGGCGGAATTAGTGATTTACGCAAATACTTCGGCGTTACAAAGTTCGCTGCCAGCATCCGCAGAACGTCCCGCTACGTCTTCTGCCCAGCTTTATATAGCAAACCCCGAGTTCACGCCCGAAAATATAGCCATGAGCGATCCCGTGAGTACCGGCACTTATTCGGAGGACGATAATGCCTATCATTTTACCATCACTTCGATTGTACAAAGAATTTTGCTTGACGGTATAGCCGAAAATCAGGAATTTTATATAACGTTCTCAAATAACGGCATGATAAGGTCAACCCTGCTTTTTGATGAAAGCGGCCCCGCCGATAAAGCTCCAAAACTTATTATAACCTCTTTAAAAAATAGTAACTAAGCTTGAAAAAATTAGCACTTATAGTCCTGTGCGTCTGTTTGCCGATATCTCTTGCAATGGCTCAAAATGATGATGGCGAGGCCAGCAGTGGTTCGGTCTACTCACAATTTGGCGTTGGCTACCCGGTTGAAATAGCAAATACAGCAGCTAATTCAATGGGACTTTCAGGCGTTTCATACAACGAAGCTTTTGTCGGCAATCTCGCAAATCCCGCGCACTGGGGCAGTACGGTTTACGGGCTTGGTACCGGCGGCATTGAAATCCAGTCGTATCAAGCCAGCAACGGGGTGAATTCCGTTCGAAATACCAACTTTTCCATCAACCGATTCCAGCTTCAACTGCCTTTGATAAGGGGCGAATTTGGAGCTTCTGTTTCCTTCACCCCGCTTACACAGTCGAATTTTCGCAGCTATTCAACGGGCATTAAGATCAAGGACAAGGGTACATCGCGAGACACACTGCGGTACGCTATCGAAAATTATGGAAAAGGCGGGGTGAACCGGGCTGAACTTGGGTTTGGCTGGCACATCAACTCTAATATTTCAATAGGGTATGCCGCATCAATCGTCTATATTTCTATGGATGATGTGTTTAGCAGTACTTTTTTTGCTGAGCCTTCCTTCCGCTTGCCTGACCAGTCGTACCAGCCGGTGCGTTATACCCTTGAAACTACGGGAGCGGGTATGGGAAATCGATTTGGCGTTCAGCTGCGCCTGCCGGATTTGTTTACTTCTGATGATCTTTTAGGATTCGGAGCGAGCATCAGCCTGCCGGTTTCTTTAAATGCTGAACAAGAAGTGACCAGCCGTGCGCTCAGGCGTCCCATCTCAGTGGATGATATGCCCGGCCTTGGCAGCGGCACTATCACCCTGCCCATGAAAATATTGGCGGGAGTCAGCTATCAGCCCAGTCGCCTGCTGCTCATTGCTACCGAAGGTTTGTACCAGGGCTGGTCGGAATATGAGAATGATTTTACATCTACCGAGAACCAATTGTTTGTTGATCGCTATAAATTGGGTTTGGGATTTCAATATTTTCCGTACATTACGGGCTCGGATAAATTTTTATCCAATTTCGAATACCGTTTCGGTGTTTCTTATGATACGGGACATTTACGGCTTGAAGGAGAACAAATCAATACCCTGATGTTTTCCTTTGGCTTGGGAATCTTATCTCCGGATGCCAATTCAAATTCTTCTATTGACATAGGTTTTGAGTATGGAATTCGTGGTACCGAGCGTTTAGTTCAAGAACAGATTTGGGGCATCCGCCTGTCGCTAAATTTGGCAGAACTCTTTTTCTTCCGCCCCAAATTGCAATAAATCACCCTTTAAACAGTTTTATACCTGAACACATATCTAAAAATCATTATTATGAAGAAGTTAGTTTTATTGTCTGCGTTGGTGTTATTTAGTAGTAGCTGGTCATTAGCCCAATCATCATCAGCCCAGCCCCCGATGGGAATGAGTGAAAAAGCAGCTTATTCCATTTTTCTCGGAAATTATAAGAATGAATCGTATGGCCCCGCTATTAGATTCGGCCGCTGGATTTGGAAAGGAATGCCTGAGACGATTGAAGACTATTCCGGATTTAGTCTTGAGAGAAATTTAGACCGGTTAATTACCGCTTACGGTAAAATTACGGAAACAACAGCAGATCCTTCTTTGCGAGAGGCCTATATCGATACCGCGCTTATCATTTATGACAAGGTTTTCGAGCATTTTTCTAAAGATGAAATTAGTTATTACGACTGGTATTTAAGCCAGGGAAGGTTTTATCAAACCTACTCTGAGATGGTTGAAAATGCGCAGGCAAAAGCTGCCGAAAGTTATTTAAAAGCGTTCGAACTTAACCCCGAAAAGCTTACCAAACTGGGTAACGGGTATTATATTCAGTCAATATTGCAGGGATTAGTCAGCCAGAATAAAAAGGAAAAAGCGCTTAGCATTATTAAGAAATCTGAGCCTTATGCTTCAACCCAGCTGCAGAATTTTTATGATGATATTCGCCAGCGGTTGTTTGATTCACCCGAAGAGCAAATTGCCTTTTTGGAAAGCGAATTGAAGGACAATCCCCAAAATGAGGAAACCCTTCGCCAATTGTTGACGCTTTACCAGGAACAGGAAATGTTCGATAAAGCCGCCGACATTAGCCAAAAGCTTTACAACATCAACCCGAGTTATGAAAATACGATGGCTTTGGCTGAAATGGCTATCAGCAACGCAGATTACGATATGGCAGTCCGTTATTTGAAAGAAGCTATGGATAAGGCTCAAAACGCGGAACAAAAAGCGCAAATAGCCATTAAAATTTCTGATGCTTATATGAATCAAGAGCAGCTTCAGGAAGCGCGCCGGTATGCACGTATGGCCATGGACTTTGACAGTGATTGG
>DASSAY010000170.1:0-3739 GCA_035699185.1 Balneolaceae bacterium
TTCATCTCTGCCAAAACTATGCGAAACGCCACCCTTTTAACGATGGCGCTGGCTTTTATTTTAGGCCTTTATTTAGTTTATCATGCCGGCTGGGTGATTTTAGGCATCGGACTTGCTTCATTAATTTGCGGGGTTCTCTACACCGGCGGCCCCTATCCCCTGGGTTATAATGGACTGGGCGACCTTTTTGTCTTCCTTTTTTTCGGCATCGTTGCCGTGATGGGCACCTATTATGTCAACGCTTTGGAATGGGCACATTCTTCGTTCTGGGCTTCGCTCGCAGTGGGCGCGCTGGCTACCAATATTCTGGTAGTGAATAATCTTCGCGATGTTGAGCAAGACCGTCCCGCCGGCAAAAACACGATCGGCGTTTTATTTGGTGAAAATGCGCTTCGCTATGAATACCTGCTGATGCTTGTAATCGCTCTTGCCATTCCCCCGCATTTTTATGTTCAGCTAAACTATCACTGGGTGATCTTTCTGCCCTATTTATCCCTGCCTCTCGCGGCAAATCTGCTCTATAAGGTCTGGTATGAAGAAGACAAGAGAAAGCTAAACAAAGGGCTTGAGCAAACGGCTCAATTTATGATTTTGTTTACGGTCCTTTTCAGTGCGGGCATTTTGTTTGATCTGCTATGAAGCTAAGTTTTTATACATATCGCCTTCCTTTCTCATCACCCTTCATCACAAGCAAAGCTACTTTTAGGTTTCGTGAAGGCGTTATTTTAGAATATCGGGGCGATGAATTCACCTGCTATGGAGAAGCTGCTCCCCTGCCCGGTTTTTCGGCCGAAACACTTCCTGATATCCGGCAAAATATCACCCAAAAAAAGAGTGAATTCAAAGCTGTTTTTGAATCCGAAGCCCCGGTTGAGGCCCTTCAAAAATTGTATCAGAAATCGCAAATCCCTGCTTCTTTGCAATTTGGTTTAGACAGCCTCGCTTACCAGATTGAAGCTCATCACGCCGGTACAAACCTTCGGGGTTTTTTGTTTGAAAACGCTCCGCAAAAAATACCTGTAAATGCTGTTGTTTCGCTTCATGCTGATAAATACCTTTCTAAGGTTGAACAATTTATGGCTGAAGGTTTTCAAACCATAAAGTTCAAAACCGGACTGAATTTTGACCTTGAATTTGAACGGCTAAAAGAAGTAAGAGCTCAATTTCCGAGCCTTAGCATTCGTCTCGATGCCAATCAAGCCTGGCCAGTTGATGATGCCATCCGCCACCTTTCAAAACTGCAAAAGCTGGATATTGAATATTGCGAAGAACCGCTTAGCAGGCCGAACGCGGATACGTATTCAAAGCTAAAGCGTGAAACCGATATTCCTTTGGCGCTGGATGAATCCCTCACACAGCAAGCTGACTGGCATTCTATGCTTCCTTTCGTATCGGTTTTAGTTCTAAAACCGATGCTTTTAGGAAGTTTTACAAAAATTTTTGTAACAAAACGCTTTGGCGATGCTCATGATAGTAAGATCGTTTTAACTTCAGCCCTTGAAAGCGGGGTGGGACGGATGATAACATCCGTTTTGGCTACGGGACTTGGTTCGCAAAATGTTGCGCAGGGACTTAATACCTCCCGGTTTTTTGCAACCGATGTTTATTCTGACAGGTCTCATATCCACAACGGAATGTATGATTTGAGTTACTACCAAAAATGGATTACAATTCAGTTAAATAATCAACCGATAACTGTTATTGAATGAACGGACAAAACTGCATACCTTCGTTTGATGATGCAGACCCAGAAAATCTATTTCTGGGTTCCAGTTTTGGTTTGCATAGTTACGAAGATTTAATCAAATTCGAGCAGTTTTTTATACAGTTTTTGTTCGACTTTGAGCACGATTTTAGCAAGCCAATTGGATTCTTATCATCATCAACCGATACCCTTATTTTTGCCATTGCCGCCTGCTGGAAACTTGGAATTCCTTTCGTCCCTTTCAGCCCTAAAGCCACCGCAGCAGAGCTTGAAAAACAAGTCAGCAGGATTAAGCCGGGACTAATTTTTGTCGATGATGAGCATAAATCACTCCTTAATTACGAGCAAAAAATCAACATCAAGCAACTGGACTTAAACCGTTCGCTGGAAATTGAAGTAGAACAAAGTTTTGACGCCAAAAACTATAAGCCGACTACTGAACCTGACCAGATATTTGGGTATTTTTTCACCTCGGGCACCTCAGGCACGCCCAAAATAGTGCCCTTAAAACGTCGGCAGATGCTTTATGCAGCTGAAGCTTCTGCGGCCAATTTCAAGCCCCGGCCTAATCATTTCTGGCTGCTTTGTCTTCCGCTTAATCATGTCAGCGGTGTTTCTATCATTCTTCGTTCCATACTTTACGGCTCGGCCATTTTTAGAATGAACAGTTTTCATCCCCGGATGATCATCACTTTTTTAGCTGAAAATAAGTTGTTTCAGGCGGCTTCGCTCGTGCCCTCCATGCTCAAGCAGCTACTGGACAAATCGGATTTCCTAATTCATAAAAATTTTCAAGCTTTTTTACTTGGGGGCGGCCCCATTGATTCTGAATTAATTCACCGTTCTAATGACAAGGGCGTCCCGCTGGTGCCCAGTTACGGAATGACGGAAAGCTGCGCTCAAATTGCGGCTAACCCAATTCAAAAACCAAGCGGAATCTATAGCCCGCTTTCGAGTGTGGGCAAAGTTTTTAGCCCTAACGAAATTCAAATTCGCAGCGAAGAGAATGAATGTTTAAAAGCCAATAATTCAGGACTGATTTGGCTGAAAGGCCCGCAGGTTTTTGACGGGTATTTTGATCAGGATAATACACCCTATTTTGATGAAAACGGGTGGTTCAACACCGGTGATTATGGCTATTTAAACGCTCATGGTTATCTTTTTATAGAATCCCGCCGTAAAGATCTGATTATTTCGGGCGGTGAAAATGTATCGCCTTTTGAGGTAGAATCTGCACTCGAAAAAATTTCGCCTATTATCGAAGCGGCGGTTATGGGCCTGCCGGACAAAAAATGGGGACAAAAAGTGGTAGCCGTTGTTGTTGCCAAAACCGAACAGTCTATTGATCTCCACAAGATTCAACAGGAGCTAAAGAAGAGAATCACTTCATTTAAAGTGCCCAAGCAAATCATTCAAGCCAAATCACTGCCTAAAACGCAAACGGGTAAAGTAAGGCGTGATGAACTGCTGAAATTGTTTGAGTGAGTAGCAGTTAATGTCATGCTGAACTTGTTTCAGCATTTGTAGCTAATTCTTTGATTTTTGATAACTTAACGTGAGTTTGAGATAAGAAAAACTTCAAAACATGCTTTAATCCTATTGAGCTGTCATTTCGACTGGAGAGCGTGCTTTTGCGCTCGGAACGGAGAAATCTCATCCGTTTTGATTTGGCAGCCTTCGTTATTGCGGATGAGATTTCTCCACTACGGGCTGAAAACCACAGCCCTTCGGTCTTTTAGACTTCGAAATGACAACTTAGGGCTTTAACATTATCTCGAACTCACGTTAACTTATATTCCAACTATAGATCCTGAAATAAATTCAGGATGACAAAACTTTCTAAAGGCTCTGCCACACTATCACTCTCTCCTACTCATTCAAATAAACCAGTCCCTTCGCCCCGATGTCTGAGCGGAAATATTTATTTTCAAAAGAAACTTTATCGACTTCAGCATAGGTATTTTTGATCGCTTCCTGAAGAGTATCTCCCGTTCCCACTACATTCAGTACGCGTCCCCCCTTGGTGAGCAATTC
>DASSAY010000171.1:0-4343 GCA_035699185.1 Balneolaceae bacterium
AAGCACCCCCAACCTTGGGTGATTTAATGTGATGGAAAGATAAGAAGCTATCTCTTGATGTTCAATTGTAATATCAGCTATCAGCGGCTGTTGTTTTTTGAAGCAACATCAAAGTCGATTTCTTTAGGAGAAGGGAAATCAGAGTTTTTTAAAATATTTTGAAAACCAAAAAATAATACGTAAATTGTCATAAATAAATAAGACAAATGTCTTTAGTATGGCTAAAAAAAACTTTGTTCAACATATTATTCAAGTGCCAGCAGCCGCTTATGCCGCCACAGGCAGCCGCTTCGATTTGGTTGCCCTTTCACGAAAAGGCATACAAAAGCAAGCTTTGCTTAACTTAGGCTCTGCCCTCGATTTAACTCTCAAAGAGCTTTCTGCCTTGCTTCCCGTAACCGAGCGTACACTGCAGCGCCGAAATGCTCATAGCTTACTCAGCCCCGCCGTTTCCGAGCAAATTATCCTTATCACCGAATTAGCAGCAAGGGGCAAAGAAGTTTTTGGCAGCTTAGAAGCTTTCAAAAGGTGGTTAAAAGAAGAAAACATAGCTTTAGCCGGTCAACCTCCCCTCAGCCTGCTCGATACTTCCATAGGGGTACAACTTGTTACCGATCAGCTGGGTAGAATAGAGCAAGGGGTTTACGCTTAATTTAATGATTGTTTATCGCTTTGGACGGGAAAAATTTATCAAAGATTTGTCCGGCACCGGTGCAAAAATATATGGGGGACGTTGGAATCAAAAAGGAACAAATCTACTCTATTCTTCCGAACACTGCTCTTTAGCGTTATTGGAACTTTTGGTACACGCCTCCTTTAACTTACTCCCAAAAGATATTTATCTGCTGAAGCTTTCCATTCCGGAAACTATTCCTCTTGATGTTATTGAACAAAATGATTTACCTGATGATTGGCGAAATTATCCCGCTCCTGAAAGTCTGGCTGCAATGGGGTCACATTGGGCTGATGAACAAAATACAGTGGGACTAAAAGTGCCTTCTGTTTTAACTCCGGATGAAAGTAATATTTTGTTGAATCCTAATCACCCGGCCTTTAAGAGGATCAAAATAGAGTCAGTTTCTCCTTTTAGTTTAGATTTGCGCTTTTATAGTAATCCTTAATTATTATTGAAATAAAATGAATGGGAAAAAATCATCGGGCGACAAAACCAGTCGCCTGATGAGGAAAACTGCCTCCTGCCACTGCTTCCTGTCTCTGAACTACTGCCCTACTAAAAACACAGCGTTTCCAAATAGTAGCTTTCCATTATACCAAAAAGCGCGAAACAGGGGATTATCGACCATATAAACAACAGAACCTGCGCCCATATTTTGCACTCCGAAAACGAGTGTATTTTCTAATTTTTCTTCGGCTTTATATCCCACAAAACCAGCCACATGCGCATCTTCTTTGGCAACGCCCACATTCCAGCCATCTTTTAAATAAGCATAAGCATCCGCGCTAAGCTTTATAGAGAAATAATCTTCATCATAGCCAAAAGCCAAAGGATGCGTTTCATCCATCGTTATTTTATAAATAGAGCCGGTATTGTAGCTGGATATGCTTTCTCGCTGGCGCTCCCCGAATGTATCGAGTAACTCGTTGGGTGATGATTCTTCATCCTCTTCACCCTTCTTAACCTCCAGACTGAAACCATCTTTACCCGCTAAAAATGCATTAGCTCCCCCTACTGCAATCAGCTTTCCGCCTGCAGAGATCCATTCTTTAATTTCACCCATCCGTTCTTCATTCAACACATCTTCATAATCAGCAGATGGTAAAATCAACACATCATAGGGGTGCAGATCAATTCTGTTAAAATAATCAGTACCAATCAGGGTGACCGGGTATTCAATCTGCTGATCGAAGTAGTGCCAGATTTGCCCCACCATATTCGATGAAGTACCCCTGCCGGAAATAAGAGCAACACGCGGCTTTTCCAAATAGTGGACCGAAGATGAGCCAAAATCAGAACCTGCTTGTACAAATCCCGTTGAAACAGCATTTAATTGCTGGTTATGTGCTGTCGCTATTTGTTGAACAACCTGATTAAAATCGGCCCGGTTTACATTATCGCTTCGGGTGATGATTAACGTGCCGGCCTCATACATTTTATCTTCAATCTTAAAATTGCCGTGAGCAAAACGTACGTTGATATCATGCTTCAACAAGTCAGCCAGCAAACGTATATCCGGCACATCCTGCCAGCGGGCAATATAGGCGTAAGGCGTTCCGGTGAAAGAATTATCTACCTTTCTTTGCGGCACTTCGGCAGGCTTTACATCCAGACGCTCTGTAGTGGCAAAACCATCAAGCCCGTAAGCGTAAAACTGGTTCCACGCGGTGATGTCGTAAGTTACGGAATCTTCGAGCTGTGGACGCGGTTCCAGCAACACCCGCGCCATCACCGACCTCGGCTGATAGGTGCTCACCAGATAGTCATCCCCGGTTACGCGCAACTCTTCCACCTCACCGGTTTGATAGTTATAGCCTTCAACTTCATTTTCCTCAGCGGCCTTGCCGTATTTAATGTTATGGCTGTCCAAAAGTTCAAAAAAAGCGAACAGCTTATCAGGATTATTATCACCCTTAATCACAAAGGTCTTGTATTCACCCTTTGGGTTATGGATTGATGTCTCAAAGTATTTGGCGAATTCTTCAACCAAGCGGTCTGCATGTTTAGCACTTGCTTCAATCGTTGCCATCCCGGTGGTAAAATGATGCATCAACCGGTCGTTCAACGTCAAGGTATCACCGATGGGTTTGATGATGCCCAACCCGGCATAACCGCCTCCCGCCTGCTCATAAGTCATCCCGATGGCACCACTGAAAATCGGGTAGGTATCACCATAGCTCGGGTAAAATAAATCATACACTTCGCCTGTAAAATAAAGCCAGTTATTTTGGTCGAAATACTTAGCATTATTCTTGCCGACGGTATATTGAAATTTTCGCTGCCAATTAGTAATTGCATTATGAAGAGGACTTGCCGCAGGAGGAAAAAAGTAGTGATTTGTATAACCCATCTCATGAAAATCTACGTGTACTTGCGGCATCCATTTTTGATACTCTGCTATTCGCTGGCGGCTTTCTTTTTGAGTGAGCCATGCCCAATCACGGTTTAAATCGAAATAATAGTGATTCGTACGTCCCCCCGGCCAGGGTTCATGGTGCTCTCTGGCATTACCGTGGGCATTGAATTGCTCACCCACCTGGTGCTTGTACCAGTACACATAGCGGTCGCGTCCGTCGGGGTTGAGCATGGGATCCATAATCACTACCGCACTTTGCAGCCATTTTTTAGTTTCTGCATTATCGGGACGAGCCAGTTCGTAAATTGTTTTCATCGCCGCTTCGCTGCTGGACGCTTCGTTGCCGTGTACATTGTAGCTCAGCCAGATGATAGCGATATTTTCACCCGAAGGCTCACCATCAGCAAGTCCCGTTCGCTTCAGATTATTCATGCGAATCTCTTCCAGGCGATTAATATTGTCTTCACTTGCTACGTAGGCCAGCATCAGTTCTCGTCCTTCGTAGGTTTCACCGTATTTCTCTGTTTTCACCAGTGGCGATTGCTCGGCAACATAGCGAAAATAATTCATCACTTTATAATGAGGGGTCCATTCGCTGCCCAATTCATAGCCTAAAAATTCTGATGGAGATTGTAAGCCGGTTTGGGCGTGTACAGCAGAAGGTTGAAAACCCAGGTAGAGGAATAAGATTAGAGCGAATAACTTTATAAATACTTTCATAAAAGAGATATATTTTAAAATAGGTATAAGGATATAAGGCATTCAAATCATTAAATCAACTGTCGCTGTGATACTTTAACAATAAACTTTAGCATGGGTAGGCAAGAGTAGATTTCATAATGATCTGAATACAATAAGACCAAATACCAAGTTAATTAGTAATTGAAAAGGTTTCCCCGGGCAAGTAAATATCTACCCTAATATTTTTTGAAGCTATTTTGCCATTCTGTACCTGTGCTGACCCTGACAAATTACGATAGACCAGAACCTGAGATTCGCCCACTACTTTTACTTTATCATTATCTACTACTATTGCTGTAGATTCATCAATACCAATACCTATATGATCAGGAAACTCCATTACAGCGGTAAGCAAACGATTATTACGTGCTCGGGCCACAAAATGTTGATCTACAATAACGCCCGTAATTAAACCAAGTCCTTCTGCGGTGATGATGTTATCTTTTTCAAGATGGTAAAATGTTGAGGTATATTCGGGATACTTTTTTTGATCTCCGGTGATCATTATTTCACTCATGATAGCCGCTCCTGCACTGGTTCCGGCAATAAGTGCGCCGTTTGCATAAGCTT
>DASSAY010000172.1:0-3037 GCA_035699185.1 Balneolaceae bacterium
CCGGCCGATCAAACAGTGCTGCTTTTCGCTGTACTCGTAATAATCATCACCCAAATCACTCACGCGGACCATTCCTTCGCAATGCAAGCCTGTTAAATCAACAAAAATACCTGCTTCAATAACTCCGCTTACCACACCGTCAAAATCATCCCCCAAATGACGGCTTAAATATTCAACCTGCTTTAGCTTAACAGAATCTCTCTCCGCATCGATCGCTGCTCTTTCTCGTTCACTACAATGCGAACCCAGCTGCTTTAATTCATTATACGAATAACTGGGCTTGCCGGTTCCATAGCTCTTCAATAACCGGTGGACAATCACGTCCGGATAGCGGCGAATGGGACTTGTAAAATGAGCATAATATGTAAAGCCAAGCCCAAAATGGCCGATATTATCCGGGCTGTATTCTGCTTTCGACATCGCCCGCAGCATCAGGTCATTAACGGTAAGTTCGAGCGAAGTGCCTTCAACCTGCTCCAGCAGCGTATTTAAAGCTTTTGAACTCACCGTTGTACCATTCACCCGAAAACCGATGCCCACCGGTTTAACGTTTTCCTCAATATTTTTGAGCTTCTCTAAATCCGGCTGATCGTGAACGCGGTACAAAAACGGATATAAATCTTTGGTTTTCTTTTTGTTTGAATGATTTCGCAGCTCTTCAATATGCTTTGCCACGGTTTGATTAGCCATCAGCATGCACTCTTCGATCATGTGATGCGCGAACAACCGCTTTTTTAGTTTGATGTCGATAGGCCAGCCGGATTCGTCAAGGATAAACTTCGGCTCGGGAGTCTCGAATTTGATGCTGCCTTCCCGGAATCGCTTATCCAGAAGCACGTGCGCCAGCTTAGCGATCGTCTGCATTTCTTTCGAAAACTCGCTGTCGCCGCCGTCAATCACCACCTGCGCCTGCTCATAACTAAAACGGTGGTTGGAATGAATGACGGTTTCCTCAATTTTATGATCAACCACTTTTCCCGCGGGAGTGATTTCCATAAAGCAGCTAAACGCCAGTTTGTCCTCATTGGGACGAAGGCTGCAAACGCCGTTGCTCAACTTCTCGGGCAACATGGGGATGACGCGATCCACCAGGTACACACTGGTTCCACGGTTTTCGGCTTCATCATCCAGAATCGAATCGCGGGGCATGAAATGGCTGACATCAGCGATATGAACTCCGAGATAATAATTGCCGTTGTTCAGCATTTCGATACTCAGGGCATCATCAAAATCTTTGGCATCTTCGGGATCAATGGTAAATACAACCTGGTCCCGAATATCATGACGCTTTTCAATCTCTTTTTGAGGGATTTCGTACGAAATATTCTCAGCATAATTTTCAACTTCCTCCGGAAAGCCCGCTTTGATCTGATTTTCGGCTAAAATGGAAAGCAAATTGGCATCATTGGTGCCTTCTTTTCCAAGCACCTCAACGATTGAAGCCTCGGGAAGCGAACGACGATGAACCCAATCTACCAGTTCAAATACCACTTTATCGCCCGGGTTGGCATTATCGAGTTTGTCCGGCAGGATGAAAAAATCGGTATGGGCTGATTTTTCATCCGGCTCAATCAGGTAATTTTGTTTGCCCTGCTTTTTGAGCGTTCCCACAAAAATGCTTCGTCCGCGTTTTACAATTTCTACAATTTTACCTTCCCTGCGTTTTTTCCCTCTTTTTTTATCGAAAAGCTCAACCTTAACGGTATCATCCGGCAAAGCGGTACCCAAGTGTTTAGAAGAAATAAGCACATCTTCATCAAAAGCATCTGTTATTAAATAGCCGGTGCCACGGCGGCTAATGTCAATTTTGCCGGTTACGATATTTGAATTTTCCGCTTGCCCATTCGATGCCAGTTGAATGGCTCCGCCTTTTCTTTTTACGATTAATTTTTGATCATACAGGCTGTTTATCGCCCCGTTCAAGCGCCCCTGGTCTTTCTTGCTTGTTACCTGTAAAATGTTTTTTAAAACGTTGTAGGGAAGGCTCGCATCGGGATTCTTCTGTAAAATCTCGAGAATAATATTTTTAAATGTTTCTTTTTTGTTAGCCATTGAATGTTTTTAAATATAAAATTTTCTTTTAGTATTGCCATTAAATGAGTTACTTATCCTGTAGTTAACCACCCCTGCGCCCCTCTTCAAAAGGAGGGGATTTTTCTCCCCTTTTTTAAGGAGAGATGCAAGAGGGGTTGCTGTATATACTCAGATATTTAACCACTCAATGTTCAATACATTTTTTATTCGTCTTTTACTGCTTTTTGTGTTACAAGATTCCTTGTTTCTGTTGTTTGTTTTTCTTTGTCATCACTTCCGCCTCCAAAAATGCCTTCAAAAAAATTGCCTATTCTGTGCCACAACCCCTGCCAGGTATTAAAATGTACCTTGGCTTCTAAACCGATACCATTAACATCGGCCACATCTCCGGCTTGAGAACTTGAGGTTCCCAAACTTCCCAGAACCTGATCCTGCCGGTGAAAGGCCGTCACAGACAGGCCCTGTTGAATTTGGTAAGTGGCATTAAGATCACCAATGCGACTTTGCTCACCACCCGTAATCCGGCCTTCACGGCGTAAAACAAGGCGGTCGTTGTACAGCCGCAGGGCGATGCCCAAATCTACTTCGTTGTATGCGTTTAGGTTAAAATCCACGTCAAGGCGACTGACATCGCTGTTAAGTAAGGCATTTATTTGGTTAGATAATAACGGACTGATAAGCTGATTTGATATCAACGGATTTAGAACAGATGTACCCTTTATACTTTCGCCCAGGGAGGCGGCAGGGCTGTCCGGCCCTGTTGTGGGGATGAATTCACCCGTAAACAAAATACTGGTAGCCTGAAGCAATTTTCTCTGCTCATCGCGATTTATTTGGTTGATGGCATAAGTGATGGTTGAACCGGTGGACAAATCCATCGAAGTAGGCAGACGGAAGTAATAACTATTTTCCACACTGTTGATAGTGCCGTTAATTTCTACAATTAAATCCACTGGCGCTGATTGATTTAGCTGATTTTCATCATTCGGGTCCCAGCCTGAGA
>DASSAY010000173.1:0-6938 GCA_035699185.1 Balneolaceae bacterium
GGAATGATGCTAATTTTTCCGTCTTTTTCCAAAACCGCGTATTTAACCTGTTCAAGGCTCTCGAGACCCTGATCGCGCCGTGCCGCTTCGAGGATATCATTCATTTCTATTTGCGCGTTTTGCATATTTTCTTCGATAAGTTCGCCATTTTTAAGGATAATAACCGGAACCCCGTTCGCAATTTTGTCGAATAATACTGATCTTTTTGAAAACCAGGCAAAGATAACATCAAGGCTTACCAGGGTGCCGATGATAAGAAGTGAACCAATAATGGATTGATCATCCATCAGCAGAGCCTCCTGGGTGGCTTCACCCACCATCAACAGTAAGATAAAATCGAAGGTTGTTAACTGCGATAAGGTTCGCTTGCCCGACATTCGAAATATTATCAAAATAGTCAGGTAAATAATAACGGCGCGTAAAATAAGACCCATGACGATTGATGCTAAAAGTAAACAAACTGTTCTAAATGCTTCGTCTCTTTATGAATTTGCAAATTCAAATTGAGGGGGCCCATATGTTCAGGAAATATATAGAAAGTAATCAGTCCGGCAGAAGTGGTATTAAAAGTGAAAAATGAGCGATTGTTTTCTGTTCCGGAAGCTATGGGCTGAGGCATCATTTGGTCTATTCGTACATCTCTTAGATAATCACTGTTGAAGGAGATGACTGTTGTATCGAGAGGATTCTTCAAATAAATAGAAAGCTTGGTAGGAGTTTTCACTCTAACATACTGCTGGTATTCTATATCAAGACCTTCATGTGAAATAGTTTTTTTGCTTAAAACGCCTTTGCCAAACAGGCCCATCAAACCGGCCGCCAAAAAGAGAAGCATTAGAACCTGGAAAGCTCTCTGTACTTTCCATTCTTTTTTGACAAAGCCGTACCTCTCCTCCACCAGCTGAATATCCTTTTCTTTTTTGTTCGAGCCTTTCTCTTGGTCGGCCATGTTCTTTCTAAAAAATGTTCTCTCAATGAATTCAGGATGCCGGTTCTCCGATAAAAGAATCTACAGCACCTGTTTTCAAAAGGCCGGATGGGGATAAAAAGTTCCCCTTTACTTACTGCGAATCCAGTATGAAATGTTGCCCACCATAATCACAATAAAACTACCAACAGCGGTGTAAAGCGGCCATGCGATGGCTAAACCGTCCCCCGGCAGGAAATCCTGGATAGGCCCCTGAACCATAAAAAGCAGCGACATCAACCCGATAAAAAAGCCGATTAACGCATCTGTTGAATCGGGTTTGGAGAACAGCCGTCCCAGCAGGAAAGCGCCAAGCAGGCCTCCGTAAGTGTAAGAGGCGATGCCCAGCCCAAGCTCAACCACGGTGGGACGTTGAGCGGCTTGAAGCTGGAGAAAGGCAAAGAAAATGGCTGATGCAGTCAGAATAAACGCCCAGGCTATGGTGGCTATGCGAGAAACCTTAAGGTCCTCTGCCTGGGTATTATTTTTTCCGAAATAAGGCTTATAAAGGTCAAACGTGGTTGATGAAGCCAGTGAATTGAGTGATGAACTGAGGCTGCTCATGGCCGCCGCGAAAAGTGCAGCGATGATCAATCCTGATACGCCAACAGGAAGTTGCTCGACAATAAACTTGGCGAAAATGGCATCGGTGGTGGCGAGCCCGAGCTGTTGAGCCGTTTGCGCTTCATAAAAAGCAAAAAGCAGCACACCGATAAACAAAAACAGGGCAAATTGAAGGGCTACTACAAAACCGCTCCAAACCAGTGCCTTTTGGCTGTTCTCCACATTGCGCGTGGTGAGCAGCCGCTGCACAATCAATTGATCGGTTCCGTGCGAAGCAATCGAAAAGATCGCGCCGCCGATCACCGCAGTGAAAAAGGTATAGGGCTGAGCGATGAATGCTTCAAAGCTTAAATCAAAGCCCCAGTTAAAGATTTGTAATTTATCGGTCTCAGAAGCGAGACTTAAGGCACCGCTTAAACCGTTTGGCAGGTCAGCAATCAACACGCCCATTGCCAGCAAAGCACCGCCGATATAAACGGCCATTTGTACAACGTCCATCCAAATTACGGCTTTGATTCCGCCAATAAGCGTATAAAAGAAGGTGATGGCTGCGATTGCACAGATAGAAATGATATAAAGCTGAATGTCTGAGAGGCCGGTAAAAGCACCGCCCAGACGTAAAATAATAGCCAGGGGAATGGCCGTTGCAAAGAGACGAACGCCATCGGCCAGCAGGCGGGTGATCATAAAAGTGGTGCTGGCGGCATTGCGCATGGAACCGCCAAAACGCTGCTCCAAAAACTGGTAAGCGGTAGATAAATTTCCTTCAAAATAGCGGGGCAGAAAAATAATGCTTACGATGATTCGGCCAATAATATAACCGATGGTTATTTGCAAAAAGGTGAGATTGCCTCCATAAGCCACCGCAGGAATACTGATGAACGTTAAGGTGCTCGTTTCTGTAGCTACAACTGAAAACAGTACGGCCCACCACGGAACGTCACGACCGCCAAGAAAATAATCGGCAGTGGATGATTGTTTGCCGGCAACCCGAATGCCGAAATACGCGACCCCGAGCAGATAAACAACGATTACAATAAAATCTATTACAGAAAATGCCACCCGATCTCTTTTTTATTATTCTAAATCTTCCGGTCAAAATTATAGCCTATTTTTAGGGGAAGGCCAAATGGTTTTTGCTTATTGGCTGAGATAAAAAGTTCCAAACTATTGCCCAAAGAAATAATTAATTTCCTTCGCGGTTCTTCGCGCAGCATTGTAAAATAACCTTTAAAACCTACTGCTCCTTCAACCAATCATAAAACTTTTCTACCGCCTTGCCGCGGTGGCTGATTTTATTCTTGACTTCACTATCCAGTTCAGCAAAGGTTTGCTCAAAGCCTTCGGGACGAAAAACCGGATCATACCCAAAGCCTTTATCACCCCGCTGTTCTTGTGTGATTTCACCCGGACAGATTCCTTCAAAAGTATGTGCCCCATCAGCCGTAACAAAAGCCACCACGGTTCGGAATCGGGCCTTTCGATCTTTCATTTCAACCCCTTTCAACTCACCCAGCAGCTTATCGACGTTTTGTTGATAGGTAACATCCTCGCCGGCGTAACGGGCTGAATAAACGCCGGGACGTCCGTCGAGGGCTTCTACTTCGAGCCCGGTATCGTCCGCGAGTGAAGGCAGGCCGGTTTCTTCAAACACATAGCGCGCTTTTTTCAGGGCATTACCTTCGAGCGTCGGTTTGTCTTCTTCAACTTCCTCTAATTGGGGGAAATCTAATGCGGACTTTAATTCAATATTCAGCGGCGCCAGCGTTTGCCGCAATTCTTCAATTTTGTGTTTATTGCGCGATGCCAGAATGATGGTTTCCATAACTAATGCTTATTTTTTACCACTAAAACACGGAAACACCAATATAACCTTCCGTGCTTTTAGTGTTTTCTGTGGTTAAACCAACTCCTTCAATAGCCCCTGCATTTCGCGCTGCTTTAAGCGTGGGCCATATTGAGAAACCACTTTAGAACCGGCCAGGCTCGCGAGATCTCCCGCTGCCGCATAATCAAGGCCGTTGGTAATGCCATACAAAAAGGCACCGGCAAAGATGTCACCGGCGCCGTTGGTGTCCACTGCTTTTGTGTGATGTGGGGCAATATCGATGAAGGAATTCCCGTCAAAAATTAGGGCTCCGTTGCTTCCTTGGGTGATAACAAAGTGAGCAGCCGTTGTTTTCAGCGCTTCGGCGGCTTCCATGAGTTCGTCTTTTCCGGTAAACTCCCCTGCTTCGTCTTCATTACAAAACAGAAGATCAACAGAAGGATTTATCAGCTCCCGGAAACGTCCTTTAAACGCTTCTACAATCGAAGGATCAGAAAGCGTTAAGGCTGTTTGTACGTTATTTTCTTCCGCAATTTTCTTTGTCCGTTTCATGGCTTCAAATCCCGCATCCGAAGCAACGAGATAGCCTTCGATATACACATATTCCGCGCTTTTTATGGCTTGTTCATCCACTTCATTTGTTGAAAGCTCGGCGGTGATACCCAGAAAGGTATTCATCGTTCGGTCAGCATCATCGGTGACCATTACCAGGCATTTTCCGGTGATACCGTCTTCGCGCTCCTGGCGGTCAAAGTTGGTGTTGATAGCCGCCTCTTTCAAATCACTCAGGTAAAAATCTCCGAATACATCCCGTGCCACCTTGCATGAATAAAAAGCTTTGCCCCCGAGCTGACTCACCGCAATGACGGTATTTGCCGCCGAACCGCCTGATTTTTGAATCATTTCGGCTTCATCAATTTCATCAATAAGGTTGAACTGGGTTTCTTCATCAACCAGTGTCATCACCCCTTTTTTAACACTATATCTTTTTAGAAATTCGGGCGTCACTTTAAATTCAAGGTCAACCAAGGCATTGCCGATGCCATAAACGTTATACTTTTTTTTCATAAATAAATTCTTGCCATTTCAATTCTTTTTGAACGAGCTAAAAGTACGAACTCTAAAGGGCTGGATAAAGTGCTTCTTTAAAATAAAAAAGCACCTGCTCTAAAGAACAGGTGCTTTCATCATTCAAAATACATAAAATAATTAGTTATGAACGATGGGATCAGGATCTCCATCGAGATCATTAGTGGCGAAACCATCGATGCCTGGATGTCCACCGGTAACTAACAGAACACCCGCGACATGAGGCGAGGCCATTGATGTTCCGCTGATGGTGTTTGTACCGCCATCTTCCCATAAAGAAAGAATGGAAACACCGGGTGCAGCGAATTCAATAGGAGGTTTGGTTGGCCCCGAAAAGTTTGAGAATGATGCAAATACATCATTTTCATTCGTTGCTGACACCGTCCAAACATTATTATATTCAACCCGTGCAGGTGAATAATTATTTGCATTAGCAGCATCATTTCCGGCAGCGATAGCAAAATAAATACCCTGATCCGCTGCATTACGAACAGCATCATCCAGAGCCTGAGAAGTTGGTCCGCCCAAACTCATATTGGCAACATCTCCGGGAGAAGCGTTAGCTGCTACATAGTCGATACCGGCAATTACGCCAGAATAACTACCGGTTCCGCGGTCATTCAGCACTTTCACAGCTACAACTGTAGCACCGGCTGCAATGCCAACAACATCAATGTCATTATCAATAGCAGCAATAGTGCCTGCAACATGAGTACCATGACCATTACCATCATCAACTGTTTTGGCACCGGGTCCGGAGGAAACAAATTCTGCACTTCGCCCAACATCAACATTCAAGTCGGGATGATCGAGGTCAATGCCTGTATCAATAATCCAAGCCGTTCCGTTACTGGGTGTAGGGCCGCCTACCCGTTGAACTCCCCAGGGAATGACCTCACCTGAATTCCCGCCATCATCACCGCCACCTCCATCGCAAGGATTTACAGGAGTGCCGCACGGCGGAGCCAAAGTGACAATCTGATCTTTTTCTATATAAGCAATCCGATCGTCCTTTTTTAATTTGGCAAGCTTAGCTTCATCAAGCTTAGCAGTGAAACCCTTAAGGGCTACATTGTATTTGTTAACAACTGAAGCTGATTCGATTCCATATTCAGAAAATAATTCACTCCGTACTTTCTGTGGTGAAATTACTTTTCCTTTTGCATTGGTCTCTTTAAAGACAACAATATACTGATTGTCAATCGAATTGCTTCCAAGAATTAGCTCTTCAGTTTTTTGCTCGTTTTCATTTATATTTGTCGTGGGTTGATTACAAGCGGATATTCCGAATGCTATCAAACCAACAATTAGTGTTAATTTATATAGTGCATGTCGCATAACAAACCTCTTTTAATTAATATTAATATCCACGTTAAGTGAATAATGAGTGGTGGAAAGCAGGCCTCTTAAGACTCCATATATTCCCGCCTTTCTTCTCAAGAGGACTCAAAAGTTGTATTGTTACAAATAAACCATTAGAATATTTTAATAAGAGTCATTTATATGATTAATTTTCCCCTTCTGCTAATGCTTGAGCAAGCATTACGATCTTTTTTAGCATCATAAAAGCATTATCAATTTGGAATGGATGATTTTTTTACCTTTTTAGAAAATCGATTACAAGAAAAGCTGCCCGGCCGGAAAGCTCAGCTCAAAATGGCCCCTGAGCCTATGAGCGGCGGAAAACCGCGACGTATGGAGCCGCCCGAAAGTGCGGGACAAAGCAGCGTTCTGGCACTGATTTTTCCTAATGAGAAGAAGGATCTGGAACTGGTGCTGACGCTAAGAACGAACGACATTAACCACGGCGGGCAAATCAGTTTTCCCGGCGGACGGGCCGAGGAGGGCGAATCCGTTAGCGAAACGGCCCTCCGGGAAGCACAATAAGAGATTGGTGTTGATCCCGAAAAATTTAAAATCGCAGGTTTTCTAAGTGAGCTTTTTGTAGCTCATTCCAATAACCGTGTTATTCCCGTCGTAGGATTTTTAGACGAACGGCCTGAATTTAAAATCAATCCCGCCGAAGTGGAAGAAGTTTTTGCCGTTGAGCTCGACTCGCTGTTGCGCAAAAAGAACCTCACGGTTGAAGACTGGGATTTGCAAACCCATACTTATCGCGTTCCCTACTGGAACATTCACCGCGTGCCCCTTTGGGGGGCCACCGCCATGATGCTAAGCGAACTGCTGGATTTATACCGGGAGTTTTTGAAAAGGTAGCACGCAAAGCCGCGGAGCCGGCAAAGAGGAATATGCTGAGAGGGAGTTTTGCTCCCAAACCCTCGATTACTATCTCAGACCGATTGGGATTACTATCCGAGAACCTTTGTTTAAAAGGGGAAATATTAGACAAAACTTCTCATCCCAAGAGAAAAGCTTTTTCTGTGTTTATGGCGACAAAGGTTCTCTACTTTTCTCCTCTTCCTTTGCGCCTTAGCGCCTCTGCGAGAGCATCTCAGCCGCATCTCTTCCGATCCCCGTGCCGATGGCAAT
>DASSAY010000174.1:0-3040 GCA_035699185.1 Balneolaceae bacterium
AAGTGCCGAGGGCAACGATCACCCAATCCGGATCGTGAGCCAATACATCTCGATTTAACCGTTTCAGGGCATCTGTGGAAGTATCATATGAAACCCCGCTGTTGATGAAGGTGAAATTTGCATCTTCAAGCCCGATCTCCAGCATATTTTTAAAAATATTAAACCAACCTTGCAGGTCATCAGTGATAGAATCACCAAGAGCCACAATCGTATCCCCTTTTTCAAAGGGCAATTCTTCTACCCAATCGGCAATTTCGCCGTCTTCCAGCAACTCAATCGCGGCTTCTTTGGCATTCGTTTCAAACCGGTTTCGAAGCTTTTTAAATTCGTCAATTTCCAACCCCATCAAATCTGCCAATGCTTCTTTATTGTTGATGCCCGGAAGCAACGGAAACCGCTTTTCGAGGTTCAAAAACTGCAATAAATACTTTTCCAGAACTTCTTTTTCTTCTTCGCTTGCTTTGTATTCAGCCATAATTTCCTGTAAAATTAAATTCCCTGCTCATTCAATAATTTCTCTACTAATTCAGGCGTTCCCACAGCCGCTCGTTCCTGAATATGTTCCCAATCTGAGTAATCAAGAAGTTCGGGTACAGCGGGATCAACAATATATTTAGGAATATAGGGGCTGGCCAGATCAACCAATCCTGCAGCGGGATAAACCACCAGCGAGGCGCCGATAACCATTAAAATATCAGCCTTGGAAATTATTTTCGCGGCTTTTTGCATGTTCGGCACCATTTCACCAAACCAAACTACATGCGGCCTTAGCTGCGCTCCGTCTTCAGCCGTGTCGCCCATTTCGATAGCATCTCCGCCAATATCATAAATCAAAGAATCATCCTTTTCACTCCGAACTTTCGAAAGTTCGCCATGCAGATGAACTACCTTTGTTGATCCCGCGTCTTCATGAAGGCCGTCCACATTTTGGGTGATGATAGTGACATCGAATGCATCTTCGAGGCGAGCCAAGGCTTTATGACCTGCATTGGAAAGGGCTGAATAAGCTTGTTTTCGACGCTTATTATAGAAGTCGAGCACGAATTCTTTGTCCTGTTTCCATCCTTCAACCGAAGCCACTTTTTGTATATCATGGCCTTCCCAAAGACCACCGGAATCGCGAAATGTCTTGAGTCCGCTATCAGCGCTCATTCCCGCGCCTGTTAAAACTACGGCCTTAGCCATCGTAACAAGTCTTAATTTAACAGTATATTAAGCTTTTAGGCATGAACATATTGAGGAGTGATAGAATCTAACCAAGAGCTTGATTCTTGGTAATTCTCAACAACCACCGGAGATTTATCATTAATGAATGCTGGCAGCATCTGCTCAACATCACCAATTAAAGTTTGAATAGCATTATTAATTAAGTTTTGGTTGAACCCTCTGTCGCTTAACCGCAGAGTGAATTCGAGAGAAATAACGTGGCTCAAAATTCGGCCTAATTCAACCAGCCGCTCTTGCCCAAGCTGATTATTGATTTTAAAATCAAGCAATTCACTAAAATATTCCGATGCTCGTTCAGTGAGTTTAAATTCACTTAAAAAGTGATGCAAATTCTCTAATTTTAGCTTCCGCATCTTCTTAATAATCGACTCCGAGATCTGCTGATAAAGAATGTCATTAGAGCCTTCAAAAATCTGAAAGGGCCGGCTATCAATCAAAGCACGTCCCGCAATATGATTCAACCGGTACCCCTTGGCACCCATTAACTGGAGCAGTGATTGGGCCGCCTGTTGCATTAAATCAGTAGTAACCGTTTTAATGGCATTTGCCGGAACATCCATCCCGGAAACATTTTTAGTAAGAGGTATATTCTCTCCGGTAAAAGCACACATCGCAGAACAAATGGTAAAAGACGATTGTAAACGGGTGAGACGTTTTTTTACCTGGTCATAATTGAACAGGCTTTGCCCGCCCACAGAACGCGCTTTACAATGCTCAATAGCCTCAACCATCATCCGTTTCAAAAAGCCAATGCCCATGCCCGGAAATTGCAGACGGCTGCGATGAAGTATATCCAGCATCATCTTAATCCCGATAGATTTCGGCTGCAATTTATACTCCTCGGGAACCGTAATATTGATCTTATTTCGTCCATAAGGGAGCATGTAGAGTCCTAAATTTTTATAATATTCTTCAACTTCTATTCCGCCTCGTTTACTGTCATGAATAAAAAAGCTGATGTCCCGGCCAAGTTTATCATTCCCATTAGCCTTACGAGCTGCGATAAGCCAGAAATCAGCCGCTCCTGTTAACCCTGCCCAATGTTTTGTTCCTGAAACATTATAAGCATCCCCCTTCTTCTTGAATGATGTTTCCATTCGGAGCGCATCAGAGCCATAATCGGGTTCGGTAATCATTAAGCCGCCCATATTATTTTTTTCCATAAACCGGTTGAAAATGGGGCTTTTAACTTCATCACAGGCATAATTTGCTACCGGTTGCAAAAAGAGAGCTCCATTAATACCCATCATCAAAGAAAGCGGTAATGATTCATACGAACTGACTTCCAGCATTGATAAAGCTTCATAAGTTTTCACTCCGCGGCCTCCATATTCTGCCGGAATAAACGTGCTGAGTGGTTTACATTTCATTATTTCCTGAAAAATATCATGAGACAGGCCCCGTTCAAGACTGATCTCATTAATATCATGCTTTTCATTAAATAACTCTTGTAACTTGTCCTTATAATTTTTGATAAACTCAGGAAATTCCATTGTGTATAATCAGTTAAAAATGGTAGCGTAATTGATGCTACTTCTTAGATAGGTATGGTTAAATATAATGAATAATATTCCTTCCTGAAAATTGGGAGAGCACTAAGGAGAAGATAAATTTCGATGAAAATATTCATAATATAAAACAGGCTATCCTTCTTATGGACAGCCTGTTTTAAAAAAAAGAGAGCAGTCGGGGACCTACGCTTCCTCCCTTGCGGGAAGTACCATCGGCGCTGCAGGGCTTAACGGCCGTGTTCGGGATGGGAACGGGTGGGGCCCCTGCGCTTGGCCCGCCTGCTCAAAATGTCAACAGATTT
>DASSAY010000175.1:0-4008 GCA_035699185.1 Balneolaceae bacterium
CGGAGGAATATGTGGACGAGCAAAAGATGGATAACATATACAAAGCGGCCGAGGCGTGGATTTATGAGCGAAAAATGGATGGTTCACCCGTGCGTTTTGATGTGATTTCCATCATCCAGAAAGGCAATGAGGCGCCGGATATTAAGCATTTTGAGAATGCTTTTGTAAAGGGGAGGTAGGGAATTATTAAATGGTTGAGTGGTTGAGTGGTTGAACCCAGGCTAATTCATAATTGGGAGATTGCTTCGCTCATAATTAAAGCGTTATTGCCGTTTTAAACCCTACAGCATTAAAAAAATTTATTGCTTATGAGCCGCTCACAATGACATTTTTTGATACACAGCCGCAAAAGCCAGGTACGAGACAATCTTGCCTTTTCCACTCGTCGGACACCAAAATCACGAATATTTCAACCCATTTTCGTTTCAACCAAAATTTATTGTACTTTTATAGTGATTATAAACCGTTAACCGTATTTTCCTGATGAATTTTCAACTCCTTAATCCCATTCGTTGGCGAAAGTCGTTTCTTCTGCTGATTTTAGGCGGCTTTATTTTCATCTGGTTTGCCTTTATCGATACCTACAGCATTTGGACACGTATCGAGCTGAGTCAGCGAAAGGATAATCTCAAAGCCAAAACGGAAAAACTGAAAGCAGAGACAGTGGTTTTAAAACAAAAAATCAAGGACCTGGAAAATGACCCGGATTTAATTAAGCGTATCGCCCGCGAAAAATACGGCATGAAGAGAGAAGGCGAAACGGTATACAAAATTAAAGAAATCGAATAGAAAATCGGTTTCACACTTCATTTCTTTCCGCTTGTACCTTATACTACAAAACCTGTTTTAAGGTTATATCCATACATCAAAATTCCAATATCACTTGTGGCCTTGTAAGATTTTCGGATGAAGGTAACTCCCGCATATACCGGTTCTCCTTGTAAATGGCGCTTCGGCCTGCTGCTCTTGCTTTTATTGTTTACGAGTGAAGCCCTGCAAGCCCAAGATTTTGGGCAAGCCGACTCTCTGCAGGGCGGCCGGCAGAACCAGATTGCCAATCAGCCCAAACAAGAGGGACAGGTTAATTTTCAGTCCGCCGACTCTCTTATCTTCGTTTTCGAAGAAGACCGCATAGCCACGCTTTATGGCTCGGCTTCCGTTACACACGCTTCGGGGCAGTTAAAAGCGGGAAAAGTTGCTTTGAACCTGGACAAAGCCTTGGTAAAAGCACAAACGCAAACGCCGCAGGATACGCTGTCGCAGCCAGTATTAATTCGAGAAAATAACCGGGTCCGCAGCAATAGCATTTCGTACAATTATGAAACCGAAAAAGGGCGATTCGAGGTAGCCCGGATACAAGTTCAGGATGGTAATTTAATCGGTAAAAAAGTAAAGAAAACGGCTCCCGAGGTCATTTTTCTTGAAGATGCCATTTATTCAACTTGCCTGCTCGATCATCCTCACTATTACATTAAAGCCGATCGCATGAAAGTGGTGGACCGTGAAAAAGTGTTCTTCACCCATGCGCGTCTGTATATTTTAGACATCCCTTATCCGCTGGTTTTTCCCTTCGGTTACCTTCCGGGAAAATTTAACCGTAAGCAATCCGGAATTTTAGCGCCGACCTACGCCTTTCAAGCCAAGCAAACGCGGGGACTGGGGCTTCAAAACCTGGGCTGGTTTCAGTACTTCAACGATTATTTAACCGCACAAGCCTCGGTTGATATTTTTACTTCGGGTACGTTCTTTTTGGATACCCGTGCAAATTACCGGGTCAGGGATCAATATAGCGGCAGCATAAGTTTCGGCTACTCTCATGAACGTGGGCTTGAACCCACTGATCCTGGCTTTTTGGAAAACAAAAATACGCAAAAAAGAATTGCCATTAACCATAGCCAGCAGTTTTCGCCCTACGCCAGCCTTAATGCAAATATTAACCTCCGCACCTCAGATTATTTTGACCGGAATTCGTACGATCCCGAATTACGATCCCAAACCAGTACCAATTCCAATATCAATTACCGCTACCGGCACCCGGGCGGGCTGTATAATTTTGATATTTCGATAAGGCAAAACCAAAATTTTGTTACTAATGTTACCAGGTTATCAGGCCCTGACTTCAACTTTAATTTACAGCGCTTTTCTCCTTTCCATAATGAATTAACGACAGGAAGCGAATCAAAATGGTATGAAAGCCTTTCCATAGATTACGATAACTCCTTTAATTCTGAGTATCACTTTGATCCTTTATTACAAGATTCTGCTCAAATTAACTGGTTCGAGGCGCTGTTAGACCCGGCCAAGTACCGACAGGCTACCGGGAATGACGATTATTTTCGATACGCCTTTCGCCAGAATGTTAATATTAGCATGAATGATTTGCTGCCCAGCGAATTTCTGAATACAAGATTGGGGCTAACCTATCACGAATATTGGTTTCCCGCATCGACCCGGCGCGTTTACCTGCCCGATTCTAATGAAGTAGTCACCCGCAAAGTTCAGGGTTTTTCCACGGCCCGCGATTTTTCTACCTCCTTTAGTTTTTCTACCACTCTTTTCGGCTTGTTTAATGCAAATATTGGCAGCTTTTCCGCTTTCCGGCATAAAATGACCCCCTCTATTTCCTTAAGCTATCAGCCGGATTTCAGTAGCGATTTTTGGGGTTATTATCGTACTGTCCAAGTTGATAGTACAGGGCGAACGCAGCGCTATTCCATTTTTGAAGATCAACTGTTTAGTGGACCGGGGGCGAATGAACAATGGAGCCTTCGTTTCAGCCTTGGCAATACGTTTGAGGCCAAACAGGTAAAGCGCGATTCTACCGGTGAGGTAAAAGAAAATATAATTCGCCTTATTGATAACCTCGATTTTAGCACCAGTTATAATTTTGCGGCTGATAGCATCAAACTTAGCAATTTGAATGTTAATCTCGGTGCAAATATTTTACCCGGGATGCGTATCCGGGCAGATGCTCAATTCAATTTCTATGAAAGAAACGAGCAGGGACAAAAAGTAGATGATTTTTTGCTTACTACCTCCGGGCGATTGTTCGAAATGACGGGTTTTTCGTTTCAAACCAGTTATGCTTTTGAATGGGGTGAGCAGGGCATTCAAATCAATGATGATCCTTATTATCCGCTTCATTACGATCCCCTTAACCAGCACATTTTTGGGCCGGTGGATCCTCATTTTAATGACCGTCCCATTCAGGATTTTAACTCCCCTTTTTCTTTTTCCCTTGATTTCAACTATTCGTGGAATTTAAGGCCGGGGGGAGAATCAAGTACCAGGGCCGTCATCAATGCTGATAATATTAGCCTGAGATTAACCCCAAAATGGTACTTCAATACAGAAATAGGGTACGATTTTGTGCGTGGTGAATTAACGCCCTCCCAATTTTCGCTCAGGCGTGATTTGCACTGTTGGAGCCTCTCGTTTACGATGAATCCCTTCGGTGAGGATAAGTATTATTTCTTCTCCCTCACGGTTGATGCGGGACGTCTTTCAAGTATTTTCCAAAAACTGCCTATCCTCAGAAATATGAAACGCAGTTCAAGTCCCACCGGCCGCGCGCCTATTGGGTTTTAGAATGGAAATATCGAATATTGACGGTGACCAATTGAACCGCAAAGACTACGCAGAGGTCGCGAGGTAAAATTCTTTGCGCCCTCTGCGGTTCAACCCCTTTTCTCTAAATATTTTACCACATACTTGCCGATGATATCAAACTCCAGATTTACCGCATCACCCGTTTTTTTGGAGTGGAGATTGGTATGTTCAAAAGTATAAGGAATGATGGCCACAGTAAATTCATTTCGCTGCTCTTCGGCCACCGTCAGGCTGATGCCTTCAACCGTAACACTGCCGCGCCCTACAACCAAATGGCTTTGGTTCTGCGGATATTCAATGGTTAGCAGCCAGTCTGGACCCTCGTGCTCCATTTTTTTTATCGTTCCGGTCGTATCTACATGCCCCTGTACAATATGTCCGTCCAGCAATTGATCGGGA
>DASSAY010000176.1:0-10205 GCA_035699185.1 Balneolaceae bacterium
CGATTCCACGTGATGACACGAATCGGTATGCGAACAGTTCTTAGGGTATGTAGTTGCTTCTAAAGATGATATTCATCCATAAAAATAAAAGGAGCCGGGTTCAACCGGCTCCTTTTTGTACGTTGGCTTTTCGGGGTACAAATCAATGGTTACAATAGGTAACCAGGGATCAGTATGTTCATAGTTATATACTTGGCCGTTTTATAATTGTTCCAGAAATTTAAAAAATTCTTTTTTGTCTGTTATTCTGTGTTTATAACGATGTAATCGAACGTTTATGATACAGAAAATTATTTTTTTTTAATCCCAAAGAATATCCCGAAGGCCTGATGAACGAGTGAAATGAGCCTTAATTCCCTCCGCAAATATCGCTTTATTTCCCACGATGGTTATTTTGGTACGCGCACGGCTGAGGCCGGTATAAAGCAACTCCCGGCTCAGCAGTTTTGAATGATTGGCAGGCAGAATTAGAACGACTTCATCAAACTCCGACCCCTGGCTTTTATGAATGGTAAGCGCATAAGCCGTCTCGTGGGCGGGTAAACGTGTGGGAGAAATTGACCGGAATGATTTTTCATGTTCAAAGAATACTTTTAGATCTCCGTTATCATCCGGCAGACAAAGGCCTGTATCGCCGTTGTACAACTTTAGGGTATAATCATTTTCATTGATGATCACCGGCCGGCCGGCATACCACTGCCGCTGTTTTGAAATCAACCCCTGCCCTTGCAGCAATTTTTCTACTAAGCTATTCAGATATTCTACTCCCAGCGGACCTTTTCGGTGGGCTGATAAAATTCGAAAGCGGTTAAAAATATTCATCGCATCTTTGACAGAATCGCTTTGGATGATTTTCTTGAAGGATGAAATCACTTTTTCTTTTAAGAGATTTTCCAAAGCTGTCTGATCCGGAATACCGGTTAAGCGAACATCCTCAGCCTTGGCACTATTCAATATTTTTAGAGCGCTGTTCTCATCACCCTGATTTATGCTTTCAGCCAGTTCCGCAATTCCGCTTTTAGCATCAAAGCGATAACTTTTAGTGAGCAGCGTGATATTGTCTGTTAACGCTTTCGGACTTTCACTCACTAAAATTTCCGCAGCATTCGGCAATACCGGTAAAAGTTCACTCGCCATCTCTTTAGAAATTTGGTTTTCATCAATATCGCAAATATCACCCAACACAGAGCCTGCTTCTACGGATGCAAGTTGGTCTTTATCTCCCAGTAAAATAAGTCTGGCATCATCCGGCATGGCTTCCATCAATTTGCTCATCAGCGACTGATCGACCATAGAAGCTTCATCAACCACCACCAGATCATAAGGCAACGGATTGTCTTTATGGTATTTGAAGGTTGATGAATGCCTGCGTGCGCCTAACAATTGGTGCAATGTTTTGGCTTTTTCCGGGATGGCCTCCCGCACTTCTTCCGCCGCCGGCAGATTTTCTTTCTGTTCCTGTACCGATTCTTTCAGCCTCGCTGCCGCTTTGCCGGTCGGGGCGGCAAGTGCAACCTCCAGTTTGTTTCCCGCCGCGATTGACTGTTCAATCAGCAGCGCCAAAATCCGTACTACGGTGGTGGTTTTTCCTGTGCCCGGCCCGCCCGAAATAACTGAAAGCAGTTTCAAAACAGATTTTGCCGCCGCTACTTGCTGCCAGTTAATCTCAAATAAATCATTGGATGAAAAATAGCGGTTCAGCCCTTGTTGCAAGAGTTCAGGGTTGATGTCTTTCGCCCACTTTGATGCTTTCAGCAACAGCTTGTCTCCTATTAGTTTTTCATTATACCAGAGCTTTTGCAGGTACAGCCGGTTCTTTTTATCAAAAATGAGGGGTTTAAAATCACCGGGGTTACCGATGAATGAAGTATTTTTAAGTTGTTTTGCCCATTCATCCAGCCGGGGCGCTTTAATAGGCGGAAGATTCCGGCCATTTGTCAATTCTTCTTTGAATAGTTCTCTTCCGGCAAATGCTGTCAAATCCAGACAAACATTACCTTTACGAAACCAGTAACTGGCCAAAACAGCGGCTAAGGCTGCGTTTTCATCATCAATATCCAGAATACGGGTAAATTCTAAATCAACGGCTTGCAAAAGGCCGACCCTTTCGTACTGCTCAAGTTGTTGCAATAGTGGACGAGAACTCATTGCGCTTCACCCCTTTTTAAATAATCATCCAAAGCACTGACGGTTTTAAAATCAGGACGATCAAAATGAATGCCGTTAAAATCATTTGGATCATCGTTTATTCCCCTCAAAAATAGATACAGTACACCCCCGAAATGGTCTTCAAAATGATAGTCTGACAAACGTTCTTTTAAATATCGGTGAACAGCAATTGTATAAATGTAATACTGCAAGTCATAGCCCTTTTCCTGGATTTCTTTTAATAACGATTTCGGACAGTAATGCTCAGGCTGGTCACCCAGAAAATTGGTTTTGTAATCGATGATATAAAAGCGGTTATCAAATTGAACGGTAAGGTCGATATAACCTTTCATAAAACCGGTTAATGCCGAATTTGAATTATAGTTTTGATTACCGATGATTTGCATGACTTTTTGATGCGAAACAGTCTTCATGTCGAAATAAAACTCCATTTCATGCACAAAATCCGGCGTGGCTAAATTCGATAAACGGAAATTTTGCTTGCCGTCTATTAAAGGCTTATTCACAACCGTTTGAAGGTTTTTATTAAGCGGTTTTGCCCATTTTTGGGCTATATCATGACTTTCCAGTGCGTTTTCAATGAGTCCATCGAGTTTTGATAAATCAGAAAAGTTAAGCTGTTCAAAAATATGGTGGACGCAGGTTCCCGGTCCCGGGCCTTTGGGAAAGTTGAATATGTTGAGCTTGTCAGCATCTTGAACGATCGATTCATCGCCGGGCTCAAAATAGGCATCATAATCCCGTTCATTGAACTCGCTTTCATCTCTCATCAATGAAGAAAAACTCGAAATTTGTCGGGGCAAAAGACGGTTTGAATGACCAAAGGCTTTCGCTTTTAGTTCTATAGTTTTGTCTGAATTCATCCCGTTTGTTGAGACTATCGTCGGCTCTTCCCACTTTTGGAAACTTACCAGTCCTTCTGTTTTGCTTTTAAGCTCCCCAATTGCTTGCTTGAAAACCCCTTCATCAATTTCCTCATCAACCTTGGCTAACTTCAGTTTTTTTCTCATTTGATCCATCACCGACTCACGGCCCAGCAAAAGGTAGCCCAGCGGAGAAAATTCGCTTCGTCCGGCTTCACCATGCCAGTAAATATTGCACTGTTGCTTGGCCCGCGTGATGGCAACATACGCCAGGCGCATTCGCTCGGCCAGTTCTTCTTCGTAGTATTTTAGCAAGCGTTTTTTGCGTTCTTTGCTTTTGGGCATTAAGTCCAGGTAAGCTTCTTTCTTTTCATCAGAATGAAATAAAAAGGGCTTTTGGGAATTTTGAATCTGCTTTCCCTTCCACAAAAAAGGACAAAATACAACGGGATATTCCAGCCCTTTACTGCGGTGAATGGTCACAATCTTGACTAATCCTTCATCACTTTCAAGCCGCAGTTCTTCTTCCTCAAGTCCGTCTTTCTTTTCCCGCCGTTTCCGGGCCAGCCATTTGATAAGCGATCGAATGCCGGGCTCATCATCATGCTCTTGCCGTTGCAGTAATTCACCCAAATGCAGAATATTGGTCAGTTTTCGCTCTCCGCCCCGGTAGCAGACTGCGTTTTTTGCCACCCCGCCCTCTTTAAGCAGAGATTGAAACATAAAAGCGAAGCCATGCTCCTGCCAGTCGTGGTTCCATTGGATGAACAGCTCCGCTTGCGGCATCCACAGCTCTTCATCCTCGTCAAACCGGTAGAGGTCGTTGGCGGTTTTGCCCATCATTTGGGTGATCAAAGCAGCCCGAATTAACGATTCATTGCCGGCTTCGGCGATGGCCGAAAGCACTCGCTCCAATTCTTCCGCTTCTTTGGAATGAAATACGCTTTTATCCGACGACTGAACGCTTTTAATGCCCAGTTGAGCCAGCGCCTCATTTATCAGATCACCTTGTTTGTGAGTGTTGACCAGTATCGCGATATCGCCCGGACTAACGGCCTCATCACCGATGAAAGCTTGTCCTGATTTTCCATCTGTGATCAGTTTCTTCACATCTAAAGCCGCAGCCCGTGCGATTTCTGATTCCCCGTCCCCTTCAACCGTGATAAATCTCAACGGTTCTGTTGATGTTTTGTCAATCTTCAACCGGTCATACTCTTCGGGAGAACGTCCCGGTTCAACAGGATTAAAAGAAATCTCGGGCAGTACAAAAGGTGCCGGCTGACTGAAGAGCGCATTCACGCCGTAAAGCAACTCGGGGACTGACCTAAAATTTTGGCTCAAACTGTACTGCTGATTATCAATCGTATCATTTCGGGCTCGCAGATAAGCGAAAATATCAGCTCCGCGAAAGCTGTAGATAGCTTGTTTGGGATCGCCGATCATAAATAATTTGGCAGCTGAATCAGCGTAAACATCCCTGAATATTTCGTATTGAACAGGATCGGTATCCTGAAATTCATCAACCAGCGCGACAGGGTGTTTCTCGCGAAGTAATGCAGTAAATTCATCCCCTTTCTCTTCATCATTTATCGCTTGGTGCACATTTAGCAGCAAATCATCGTACGACAGTACCTCCAGCTGCTGTTTTTTGCGCGGAAGTTCTTGCCGCAAATGATGCAGCAACTCTTTCAAAAAAACAGATTTGATCAACATCAGGCCTTTGCAAATGTCCCCGAATTCATCCATTTGCTTGAAAAAATCATGATCGGGAGGCGGTATTCCGTCAATTTTTGCAGCTTTAAGTAGATTTTCAGAGATGTGGGATTGCGCAAAATATTTTAGCTTACCCAGCTGCTTGGAATTCAAAACCGGAGGCACTTCATTTGAAAGCATCTCATCTATTCTGTCAGCCCTTTCAACCATATTTTCATCAGTATATCTGGACATAATTGCAGGGTCGAGAAGCTGGATAATCTCCACCCGTTCATCACGCCAAGCCTCCTTTAACCGGCCGTAAACATCAATCAACGATTGAAATTCCTGCTCAATCTGCTCCCATTCAATATTTTCGGGCAACAATTTGATGTAAGGCTTTGCGATATATTTTTGAAGCAATCCGGGCAGTTTATCGGGCATACAGCTTTGATCTACCAGGCACTTCAATAAAATGGTTTTCGCCTCATCGGTTTCCGCTTGCTCCACAAGTTTTCGCCAATAGTCGTCAATAACTTCCTGAACGATTTCGCCATCATCGCCAATCAGTTCCATATCGAACAATGTGCGGGTCTCGAAAGCCATCTCATCGAGCACATTTTTGCAAAAGCCGTGAATCGTAAAAACGGCGGCATGATCGAAAGAACGAAGGGCGGCTTCCAGCTTTCCAAGCGCTTTATCACGCTGAATCCAATCTGCTGAATCCAGAGCTTTGAGCATGGCATCAGATCCATCGTAGCCATATTTCAACACTTCAATAGCGTGCTGAATACTGTTCATTAACCGTTCTTTCAATTCTTTGGTAGCGGCATTAGTGAAGGTTACGACCAAAATTTCATCTACCGAAAGATTTTCTTTTAGCAAAAAGCGAAGGTACAGCCAGACAATGTTATACGTTTTTCCCGTACCGGCGCTGGCTTCCACCAAATTTTTCCCTTCGTAGGCCTGCTCAAATGGTTCTAATCGTTTCATTTAGCCACCTTCTGGGTTGATGTGAAAAAGGGCTGCCAGAAATCCAGAGCATGTTTTCGAAATTGCGAGTCTTGGGTCGGATCTTTATCCCCCATAATAAAGTTGTTGTAGGCATCATCGCCTTCTTTGAAATCTGATTTATAGTTCTCCCACTCATATTTACTGCCGTTGGCCGCTTTCTCTACCTCATAACCCTTTTCTAACACCTTCTCTGCAAAAGCAAAGGATGTGTTAGGAAAAAACATAAGCGGGCTGCAAATGCCTTTTTTGTAGAGCTCCAGTATTCCACTCAAAATAACTTCAGGATTTTCAATATCAGCCATCGTTTTTTGGTTAACCGATCCGTCATCATAAGTAATCATTTGAGTGATGGCTGGATAACCTTCCGGTTTTGAAGCCAGGTAAATCACGTGTTTAATCCAAAGCTCAATACAATCTTTTCCCCTGAGCTTACCGAAACGATACAGCCATTGGCCGCTTTCGAAGAGCGAATTTAATGTTCCTTTTATGTGAAACGTATTGACATTTAAGTCAATATCAATCCCCGCATTAGGCGGTTTATCTAAAATATTTCTAAGCTCAATTCCGAAAAGTCCGGATGCATCAAGCTGTTCTTTAAAGGAATGTTTCCCCACAAATCCCGATGGCAAAGCATCGGCCGCATAAGCTACATCTCGAAATGACTCTAAATCCATATCCTTTAAAAAACGATTGAGCAGCTCCTGCCGAATTTGGTAGCCCTCTAATCCGCCAACACTAAAAGGTTCGCAGTCTTCGGTCAGTATTTCGGTTTCCCGCAAATAAATACCCAGCCGCTGCTGCAAAAAATAACGCATCGGATGCTGAAAAAATGAAATAAGGTCTCGAACCGTAATGATTTTCGAGTCTTCAGGCTCAGGCAAGGGCTGATCAATAAATGATTTCATTTCTTCTTTGCCCGTTTCCAGTTGCCGGCTGATTTCCAATTGTGAAGCAGCATAACTGAACAGTTTCGGATTTTGTCCATTAAAATAACGGGGACTAAATGCCTGAAGGCGATGCTTGGTAATTAATTGTCCGGCTTCAATTTCATATTCATCTTCCATAAAATGCAGCAATTCACTCACCACAACCGAAGGCGGAAAATGCGAATCCTGCATATTGCTCTGTCCCACATAACTGATCAACAACGTTTGTTTGGCGGATAGTAAAGTTTCCAAAAACAAATATCGTTCATCAGATGCAGGTGAACGGTCGCCGGGTTTAGGATTAGAGTGAATTAAATCAAACTCCGGCTGGGATTTCATAGATGGAAAAGCGCCTTCATTCATTCCCAGCATACCAATCACTTTGAATGATATATTTCGCAGGGGAGCGGTGGGACAAAAGGTAACGCCCTGTCCCCTGAATCCGCCGCTTTGTTGCTTTTCGAAAGTGTCTGTAATGAATGACCGAATCACACCAAAAGAGATTGGCATTTCGATGTTTGATACTGATGCATACTCGCGAAGTTTGTCGATTTGATTGCGAATCTGCGAAAGTTCGCGGTTGTTTTGGCTATTCTCAGGAAAAAGATTGATGATTACATTTAAACAAAACCGGCGCCATCCCGGCAGTGTTTTTGGTTGTTTTACCTTTTCATAAAATTCAAACAAACGATGAAGCAACCTGCTGAGTTTGCCTGCTAATTCGGCATCAGAAGCGCCATCAATATGGGAATAGGGAATTTTTCCGTCATAAATTTGATCATCTTCACCCTGCATCGCGTAGCCTAATATGATACGTGACAATCCCTTTTTCCAGGTAAAATGATCGTTTTTGGGCAGCCCTTTTTCCTGCTTAAAATGCCCATCTATGCCCCATCGAACATTAGTATCATCAACCCACTGCTGGATTAATGCCAAATCGTCTTCCGAAATATCCAGAGCATCTCGCAAAGGCTCGGCTTCCAGCAGTTCCATCACGTCGGTAACCTTAAACCGACTTTGAAGCAGATCCAGGGTTTTTATAAAGGTATCGGCAAGGCTGGATTCTTTTCGAAAGCCGTCATCGATATTAAACGGAATATTGGGAAGGCCTTCTTCTTTGGTCCCAAAAACGGCATCAACCAAAGGAGCATAAGTTTCTATGTCGGGCGTCATTATAATGATATCGTCCGGCGAGAGTGATGAATCTTCATCGAACAAAGCCAAAAGCTGGTCGCGCAACACCTCCACCTCCCGTATTGCACTGTGACAAGAATGTACCCGGATGGAATTATCCACTTTTGTTACAGCCGGATTTGATCTACCGGTGATGTCTGCCTGCAACTTTTGTAAAAGGGTTTTGGGCTGCTGCTTTTTGTCTTCAAGGATCGTTTTATGGAAATGCTTTTGCACATCATCATCCCGTTCAACCGCCTGCTCGAAAAGCTGCAAAAATTCTCTTCCTTCTGCCCCCATCGAGTTAACTAAAACATTTTCAGTAACAGAAACATCCGGAGCCGACCGGTAGAAATGAACATCAATCAGCTTTGATAATTTTACAAAAGTCTGGATAAAAGCGGGCGGCAGTGCTGAAACTCCAAAGACCGTAATTCGCTGCGGCAGCTTGGATGAATCCAATCTACCTTCATCAATAAGCTGAAGTAATTTTTGTTGAAGTTCAGCACGGTGAATTTGTCCATTTCCTCCCTTTGCTTTCCAGCTTTTATCTAACGTTCGCCAAAGGGCCGCCTGCCAACGTTCGGAAGCATGTTTGGTAGTTAACTTGCCTGCCTGCCATTGCAGCAACATTTGTGGACGATAAACAAGATATTGGTCGAAAACATCAGCAATTTTATTGCTCAATTTCCAGCCTCGCAGCTGACTCATTTGAGCCGAATCATCTTTGATATAGGCTTGCAAAGGCTCAAAGACGGACTCGTTTTCCACCTGATTTAGCAGTTGCATGATGGAAAATGCCATGGGCAGGCGGTCGGAAGGCAGGGTTTGGGGGATTTCATCATCAATCAGCCGAAAAAGATGCCACATTCTTTCAGCGGGAAATTCAAACTGCAAATTTGCAGAAACCCCTCTTTTTTGCGCCATATAAAGCGAAAGCCAGCGGCTCATCCCATAGTTCTGCACAACAAATATCTCGGGCGCCAGCGGGCTTGAAGGCTTGTTTTGACTCCGTTCATCAATGAGATGATCTGCCAATATTTCTAAATCATTTCCCTGCCAAAGTGAGAGCATGAAGTGCTGTTTTTAATCCCGTAGCTGATAATTTTACTATTATTAAAAACAGGAAATATCCGGCAAAAGTAAACAGTGAATTTTGTATAAAAATAGGTGGCAGGCACTTCGCAAGTGCCTGCCACCTATTTTAGATACAGTAGTTGTGAGGGAACTCTGCTCCCGAACCTATCTTGGCAACCGTTCGGGAGTGGAACTCCCTCACAACTAATTCTTAAATCATGGCAGTTCCCGGGGATACCCGACCTACTTCACCCTTCATCGCTGCCTTTCACCGCTTGCAGATACTCCCGCACCCGGTCGGCATTTGCTCCCAGATCACCCCGGCCTAATCGTGAAACTGACCGAACGTCAATTTTACTTTGTCCCTTAACCTGTGCTGTGTCAACACGGATGACAATATCACCCTTAAACCCAAACCAGGCACGTTCATCAGTGGCTTCGATTAGTCCTGTTTCTTCGCTGTATGAAACGATGCCCTCCCAAGGCATTTTTAAGGCGGCCGAAAGAGCTCGTTTGAAGGCGCGGGGATAAGGAATATCCAGGTAAAGAGTTTGGATATCGGGGTAATATTTTTGTTGAATATCCGCTACTTCCGGTCCCCCGTACTCAAGAGGATTAGAGCCCTCAGCCCGCAAAGCGCCAATTTTAACAAACTGCGGGGGATTTTGAATATCAGTGGTAATATCATGAATGGGCGGCGATTGCTGCCCCTGTACGAACCAGTAACCGATAAAGACGAGCACCAAAATACTCAATAGAGCTCCGGTTACAGCCATTCCTTTTCGCCTTCGGTTCTTTTCGGCAAAAACAAAAATAACCGCTAATGCTAATGCAAGGATAGCCAGAAAGACGCTGATGGGAATCAGAAATTTAAAAGCTGTTGCAAGCCCCCACCACTCCCACTGGTAGCCATAGCCCGAAAAAAGCAACAACATAACCGCTATAATTGATATTACTCCACTCGAAATAGCCCATTTCGAAGCCCTCTTTTGTCCCATTTGTTGTACCCTTTATTGTTTTCAGTACGATGTTAGTTTCTGTCTGTTCTATTTTAAGAGTTTTTTAGTGATTTATAAACAGAAACTATGTTAAATAACATTCCTTTATAACTAAAGGAATACTGTTTTATTGATACTTGACATGTCTTTTAGTTATTTGATAATCTCCGCTACGAAATTAGGCAGTGCGAAAGATGCTTGATGGACTTCAGCGTTATAATATTTCATCTTTCTGTCAAAACCGGCCAAACCTTTTTTTACCCGATTCAAAGTCTCATCACCCTGCGGATCAG
>DASSAY010000177.1:0-2236 GCA_035699185.1 Balneolaceae bacterium
ATCGGATTCCCTGCATGATGTCATGATCTACCAGGAACCTACGCGTACCCGCAAAGAAGCTTTTATAAAAGCAGAAAAAGGACATCTTACCAGCGAACAAGGCGGCCAAACCATCACGCTTTATCTACAGGATGGCTCGGTACTTCGATATTTACAGCATCGCAAAGATGGGGAAATCATTCCGGTAGTTGAAGCAACGCAGTTTGACCGGTACCGCATCAGTTTTGATCTCTCGGAACTGGCCTTCAGCCGGTCGGACCCCAGTGACCGATCGCGCAATGATCGCACAATGGATGTTCAAGCCATGATGGCCATAGTTGACTCTTTGCAGGCAGAGATTTCAAACCAAAAGCAGCAAGTCGTTGATAATCAAAATTACATTTTGCCCGGTTCAAGCGAAAACGCGAGCCGGATTCATCACATCGACCGTCCTGAGTGGGATTCCCTCACTACCCCTCCTTATCAAAGTGAGTTTATAGCTCTCAATAAATTAGAATCAACATCAGCACAGAGGGAACTGAATCAAACGGCCATCTCTGAACTGCGCAATTATAAAGCAGTTTTTGAAGATGTGATTATCGACACAAGCTGGCGAATAAGCAAAGTGGCACGCTATCTGGTTGAAATACACAAGAAGTTTTCCATTCCCGTGGCTTGCATTATTTTTGTGCTGTTAGGTGCTCCCATCGGAATGTACACCCGGAAAGGGAACCTGGGCTATGCTGCCCTCATCGGTACCGTTTTTCTCACTTTTTACTGGATTTCCATCATTCAGGGTGAAAAACTGGCAGACCGCCTGTATATTTCACCCTTTATGGGCATGTGGTTTTCCAATATCCTTTTGGCCCTGATCGGAAGCTATATGATCATCAAAATATGTACCGGCTTTTCCCTTTGGGATGCCTTCACAAAAATCTTACCCGCGAAAAGTGATTAAAAAGTTAGATCGCTATATCATACTGCGTCTTTTCACCATTACCGTTTTTGTACTGCTGGTACTGGTATTTATTTTTGTAGTGATTGATTTCTCCGAGCACAGCGAAGACTTCACCGACAAAGGCGCCACTTTTGCTGAGATTTTCGGCGTCTATTACCTTAATTACATTCCAGAAATTATCCGGTTGATTGTCCCCCTTGCTGTCTTTGTGGCCTGTCTATATTTAACGGGACAAATGGCTGAGCGCCTCGAAATCATTGCTCTGAAAGCCGCGGGAGTGAGCCTTTATCGCCTGCTTCTGCCCTACCTGATTTTTGCCATTTGCATGACTGCCATCATCAGTTATATGGATGGATTTGTAATCCCTGATGCGAATAAAAAGCGCATTGCTTTTGAAATGAAGTACCTGGAAGGAAAGTCTTCTGAGATAGATGATAATCGAATATTCCGCCAGGAATCGGAAAATACCATTTACAAAATAGGCTATTATGACGCGGAAGAAAATATCGGTTACCGGGTTGATGTGGTTCATTTTCAGGGAGATACCATAAAAAGGTCTATGTTCATCCAGCAGATGAAGTGGCAGCCCGAAAAAGAACAATGGAAGTTTGAAGACGTGCAAAAACGCATTTTTACTGCTACCGGTTACCGGCAAATCGAAATTGATTCGATGGATACCACGCTCAGCATTTATCCCCGCGATTTGGCACGGACAACCTCAGACATTTATCAGCTCACCTACCCCGAGGCGCAAAGTTATATCGCTTCCATAGAACGCAGCGGAGCGGGAAATGTAGAACTTCCCAAAGTGCAACTTTACGGGCGCTTCGCCTATCCCTTTTCAATAATCGTTGTGACTATCGTTGGCTTTGCACTGGCCTCCGTACGACGAAATGGCGGACGCGGATTCCATATTGCGGCGGGACTTGCCATCAGCTTTCTTTATCTGGTGATGATGAAAGTGATTGAACCTTTCGGCGGCAGCGGTGTGATTTCACCCATAACTGCCGCCATCTTGCCCCACCTGGTGTTTTTACTAATTGGATTGGGGATTTTGTTTGGTACCAGGAAGTGAAAGCACTTTGGGGCTTGATCCAAAAGATTAAGGCTAACTCTATTCACTCTTAATTAACGAGCCACAAAAAAGAGACAAAACAGAAAAATTGACGAATTTCTGTCTGAAGTTCATTCTGGCAGATCTCTAACAACGTTAAAAAAGTGAACAGAATGAACGAGTTAAATTCGTCTTGATTTTTTTGGTTACTTTTGTATCAAGACAAAAGTAACAAGGCAATGTAT
>DASSAY010000178.1:0-2449 GCA_035699185.1 Balneolaceae bacterium
ACCGGGGTAGAGGTTACAATTGGAAATACCATCAGGCAGGAATTCCCTGAGGAGCCGGAGTACTGGTTCAAAACGTATGACAAGGTCTTAAAAACCGGTGAATCCATAAGGTTTGAACGTCCCCTGGTTACTGGGCGTATGTTGGAGCTCTTTGCTTTTCGAATTGAAGACGAAGACCGCTACCATGTCGCGGTTATATTCCGGGATATTACTGAAGAAAAAAATGCACACGAAGAACAAAAGCGATTGCTTCGTGAAGTGGAAGCCGAGCGGGAAAAACTTATTGATGTTTTTCAACATGCACCATCTATAATGGCCATTATGCACGGACCTGATCATATTTTTGAAAGGGTCAATAAGAGGTACAAGCAACTGGTGGGTAACCGTGAACTTATCGGGAAAACGGCGAGTGAAGTTTTTCCGGAAGTAGAAGAACAGGGCTTTCTCAAACTTTTAGATCAGGTTTATGAAACGGGAGAGGCTTATGTAGGAACGAATGTGCCTGTTATACTTGAACCGCCTGAGGGCGGCGAGCGGAAAAAATATTTTGTCAACTTCATATATCAACCCATTCGCGATCCTGACGGACAAATTACCGGCATTTTTGCCCAGGGCGTGGATTTAACCGAGCGGAAGCGGGTCGAAGAAGAGCTTAAAGACATGAACGAAACACTCGAAGAAAAGGTGGATGAACGTACCATGGCCCTGCTGTCTTATCAAAAGCAGTTGCGATCGCTGGCAACCCAGTTAAGCAGGACCGAAGAGGAAGAGCGAAGGCGTTTAGCCACAGAACTGCACGATAACCTGGGACAAATGCTCGCTGTAACCAAAATGAAAATAGATTTGATGAAAAAAACAGAGAGTTTAGCTGATTTAACCGAGGCTTCAGAATTAATGGATGAAGCGATTGCTTATACCCGTGAGCTTATGAGCGACCTTAAACCGCCGCCCCAGCTTGGTGAAGAAGATATAAGCGCAAATCTCGCATGGCTGGCAAAGAAAATGAAGAAGTACGACCTCAACGTGATGTTTGAAAGCGTTGAGGTGCATGAACCGCTTGATGAAGAAGTGCAAACCACTCTTGTACAGGCGGTACGTGAACTGCTTTTTAATGTAGTGAAACATGCCAATAGCGGTGAAGCCCGTGTTGTTTTATCATTCCCTGATGATCATCTGAAAATAACCGTAAAAGACAACGGTTCCGGATTTGATACAAGCAACATCAATACCGATTTATCGAAAGGCGGCTTTGGGCTTTTCAACATTCGTGAACGTATAGATCTCTTAGGCGGACGTACGCAAATTGAATCGGTGCCGGGTGAGGGTACAATTGTCAGCCTGCTGGTTCCGCTGACGGCCGAAGGCGCAGATTCCCTGTCAGAAAGAGGTCAGGAAAATCTGAAAAAGGACAAGAATCACCCCTACAAGCAAAGTCAAACCAAAATAAAGGTACTGCTTGTGGATGATCACGAGATGATGCGCGAAGGGCTTAAAAGAATCATAGAACAAGAGCACGATTTAACGGTTGTGGGCGAAGCACCTGACGGACAAAGCGCCGTAGAATTAGCGCGCGAAGCACGCCCCGATGTAGTGATCATGGACATCAACCTGCCGGGCATGAACGGCATAGATGCCACCGAAAAAATTAAAGATGAACTACCCGATATACGCGTGATCGGTTTATCGCTGCATAATGATGATAAGGTTAAACGTGAAATGCGTAATGCCGGGGCGTCGGCCTATCTGAATAAATCGAATGCCTTCGAAACCCTTTGCGCTACCATTCGAAGCGAAGGAATGACGGGAACTGCAGAATATTGAGCAATGTCGAATATAAACGCGGAAATCCCCCTGCACCCCCTTTGGAAAGGGGGAATCCTTGCTGTTTTTGAGGTACTTGTCCTCATTATAATCTCATCAGGCGACTGTTTTGTTATTCCGGCGCCAAGGCTTTGAAAACAGGTTGCGGGTCAAATAAAATTTAAATAACATTTAAATTCTTAAATTAAAGGATCCATTTCTAACCCCAAAACCCCCTCTTGCTGTGAGGGAGTTGAACTCCCGAACCTTTGATAAGTTTCTTAGCGAACTCTGCGAAAACTCAGCGTTCTTTGCGGTTATAGTAAACGATAGGGCTTAGAAGATTTTTCCATTGAATCAATCAAGAAACAACTTTAATTTGGGATCTCAAGCATTGATACAAACTATTGCTTTAATTCAAGCGTCAGTCTTTATCACATTTGAGATTTCTCTTCACTCAGAAACCCGCGGAGTTCATCGGAATGACAGAGAGCATAAATATTTCAATATCTAAAATTATTTCATGCCACAAAACGTTTTACTAACCGCCGCTACAGAAGATACCGAAATCTTCCGCTCGCAAATCGATCAGCAAAAGATAACCCTGCTGCATTATCCGTTGGAACGCTACCAAAAAGTGGAGGAAGAT
>DASSAY010000179.1:0-2228 GCA_035699185.1 Balneolaceae bacterium
GTCATTTCTATTACCGATCATGACACCATAAAAGGTTATCAAAAGGCAAAAGAGGCTGCGGCGGGGGCTGATATTGAGCTGATACCGGGCGTGGAGATCACGGCTCGTTTTAATCAGCGCGAATGTCATTTGCTGGCTTACTGCTTTGATCCTGAGCACGAATCCATCATTCGTTTATTAAAAAATCACTATCATGCCCGGCTAAAACGGGCAAAATGGATTATCGAGCAGCTTTCAAAAAAAGGCCTGGATTTGAGTATTGATGAAGTAAGAGCCGAGGCGGGTGCCGGAAATGTGGGGCGCCCCCATATCGCTGCTGTTTTGGTTGGGAAAGGCTATGTGGCATCGTACAAAGAAGCCTTTATTCGATATTTAAGTGATGCACAGTTGGGGACGATTGATAGTGAATATCACACTCATCATGAAGTTATTGAAGCCGTGAAAGAAGCCGGAGGAGCGGTAGTTATTGCTCATCCCGGCAGGCTTTACAGCAAAGATGAATTGAATCTGTTGGTTGAAGCGGGGGTGGATGGCATTGAAGTTATTCATCCGAGCCATAATTACGAAACTCAAAAACGTGTTGAAGACTTTGCTGCCGAGCATAATCTTTTAATGACCGGAGGCAGTGATTTTCATGGGGGCCACGAGGAATATCAAAAATTCTTCGGTATCGTGACCATTCACTCGCGCCAGGTTCAACGACTGATCCGGTTAACCAATCAACGCAAAAAATTGACGGTTTAACACTCATGGCGGTTAAAGAATTAAAAGCAGAAAAGGGGGATACCGATTTCAAGATTGGCATTGTGGTTGCGAAATGGAATTCATTTATAACGGATGAACTGCTGAAAGGCGCTCTTGAAGCCCTGAAAAATGCCGGTTTTAAGAATGAACAAATTATCGTGGTTCGATGCCCGGGCGCTTATGAAATTCCGTTCACTGCTAAAAAGCTGCTGCCCAAAGTGGATGGTATCGTAACTCTTGGGGCCGTTATTCGCGGAGAAACCCCTCATTTTGATTTTGTCTGTGATGCCGTAAACCGTGGAGTGATGAATTTAAATATGACGGGAAATAAACCGGTGGTTTTTGGTGTTTTAACTACAGATGATGTGCCCCAAGCTCAAAAAAGAAGTGGTTTAAATGACAACGGGGGTAACAAAGGAGCAGAAGCTTCGTTAGCTCTTGTTGACATGTTATTGCTAAATAGGCAGTTATCGCAATTATAATGTTATCGAGCTTGAAATAAGCCATTTAAAATTCTAATATTGATAGCTTAATAAAACACGGATAATTCGCATTGAAACCAATTTCACTAACAAATAAAGCACAGGAAGTTCACGATAAGGAAACGCAAGACCGGCTTATAAGTGAATGTAAAATTCCTGATCACATCGCTATCATCATGGATGGCAATGGCCGTTGGGCTAAAAGCCGGGGTAATATTCGAACGTATGGCCATAAAGCCGGCGTTGATTCGGTTCGTGATATCACCGAAGCTTGCGCTCAGATTGGAGTGAAGTATTTGACGCTCTATGCTTTTTCTACAGAAAACTGGGGGCGTCCCAATATGGAAGTACGTGCTCTTACGCGCCTATTGAGAAATTCTTTGCGAAAGGAAGCGGCTAATTTAAAAGAAAATGATATCAAACTGGAAACGATTGGCCAGATTGACCGATTTCCCGAGTCTTGTCGACGAGAGCTGCAAAATGCCATTGAACTTACCAAAGATAACGACCGGTTACATTTATGTTTAGCGTTAAGCTATTCGGGACGATGGGATATCACCCAGGCGGTAAAAAAGCTAAGCCAAAAGGCGAAAGATGGCGATATCAACCCTGATGATATTGATGATGAAATGATCAGCGCTCACCTTGCTACGGCCGAAACGCCGGATCCGGAACTCATCATTCGAACCAGCGGTGAATACCGGTTAAGTAATTTTCTGCTTTGGCAATTGGCTTATTCCGAGCTATACATCACCCAAACCTACTGGCCTGATTTTCGCCGTGAAGAATTATACGAAGCCATCCAATCTTTTCAGGAACGAAAACGCAGGTTTGGCAAGCTTTCTGAGGACCAGCAAAAGAAAACTGCCGATCTATTCGTTCAAGAGTTGACATCTTAACCTTTCATACAAATATCGAAAAATTATTTTGCTCCAAGAATCAACTCGTGTGAAGAAATTACTGCTAACGTTTTCTGTCTTATTCTTTGTTGCGGGTACCGCA